>NZ_JAJNQM010000033.1:0-34501 GCF_022227785.1 Ectothiorhodospira lacustris
CAGGCTGCGCAGGGTGTCGTAGTGCATGGCGTCGGGACCGAAACCCAGGCCCATGGGGACGAGGATGCCGATGATCAGGACCAGCATGGTGCCCAGCAGGGCGGCGAAGACGCCGCCGGCGCCGAACAGGGACCAGACGATGGGTTCGTGGGAACGGGTTCTCATCACAGAAACCTCATGGCAAGCACCAGCAGGATCAGGGAGGCGATGCCCCAGGCCCAGAGGGCGGCGCGGAAGATCATCCGGTCAGGGACCGATCGGCCCCGGAATCGTATCGGGGGGGTGGTCAGGGGCATGACCTTGAACCAGGTCCAGGCATGGAAGGCGAAGGCCGCCAGGGCCGCCAGATGGAAGATCACCGACACCGGCGACTGCAAAAAGCCCCGCCACAGGTTGAAGGCGGCCTCTCCCAGCACCAGGCAGACCATGCCGGCGAGCAGGAACAGGGCGTAGGCCGCCACCATCACGCTGGTGCCTTCCCGCAACAGGTAGCGCCGGTAGGCGGGATGGCGCATCCACCAGCGGTTCATGGGACGGACGTAGGTCTTGGGTGCAGGCGTCATCACGAACCCCTCCCGAAGGGCGCCAGGAAGCGCAGGAAGTAATCCTGGGTGCTATTGATCTTGTTGCGGTTGATGGCCCGGGCCGGGTCCACGTGCTTGGGGCAGACCTCCGAGCACAGCCCCACCAGGGTGCAGCCCCAGACGCCTTCCTCGGCATTCACCACCTCCATGCGGGTTTTTTGTCCGGCATCCCGGGAGTCGGCGTTGTAGCGGGCCAGCAGGGCCAGGGCGGCCGGTCCGGTGAATTCATTGTTGAGGCCGTACTGGGGGCAGGCGGCGTAGCAGAGCAGGCAGTTGATGCACTGGGCATACCCCAGGTAGTCCTCGATCTGCCGGGGTGTTTGCAGGTTGGGGCCGTCCTCCGGGGTGAGCGGCTGGGCCGGGACCAGGTAGGGCGTGACGGATTCCAGCTTGCCCAGGAAGTCGCTCTGGTCGATGACCAGGTCCTTGACGATGGGAAAGTGTTCCAGGGGTTCCACCCGAATGCGGGCCGGATAGTAGTCCCGCAGGAAGCTCTGGCAGCTCAGGATGGGCTGGTGATTGACCATGCAGCCGCAGCTGCCGCAGATGGCCATGCGACAGGACCAGCGGAAGGTGAGGCTGCCGTCCAGGTGGTCCTTGATGTATTGCAGCCCTTCCAGTACCGACATCTCGTCGGTGAAGGGGACCTCATAGGTCCGGTAATGGGGGGCTTGGTCCTGCTCGGGATCATAACGCAGGCACTCGATCATGATGGTGCGGGTCTGGCTCACGGTATCCCCCGGTTATGACTGGTTCTGGGCGGCGCCGCCGTAGACCCGCGCCCTGGGTTGGGAGCGGGTGATGGTGACCGGGCTGTGGGTCACACGGGGCGGGGCGTCGCCCTGGCTGTGGATGAGGGAATGACACAAAAAGCGTTCGTCGTCCCGGGCCTCGAAACCGTCGATGCGCATGTGGGCGCCGCGGGATTCCTGTCGCAGCAGGGCGGCATGGGCCATGGCCTCGGCCACCTGCAGGGTATGGCTCAGTTCGATGGCGGTGAGCCATTCGGTGTTGAAGGCACGACTTCGGTCATCGAGGGCCACCCCGGCCCGGAACTGTTCCCGCAGCTCCGCCAGTTGTTCGCAGGCCCGTGCCATGCGCGGCCCTTCGCGGACGATGCCGACGCCGGCTTCCATGATCTCGTGCAGACGTTGGCGCAGCCGGGCCACCCGGGTGCCGCCTTCCCGGCGCAGCATGTCCAGGTGCACGGCGGCCCGGCTTTCGGCCTGGGCCTGGAGCGCGGCGGAGGCGGCATGGGTTTCACGGGCATGGCGGGCGGCGGACAGGCCGGCGGCGCGGCCGAAGACCAGCAGTTCGGCCAGGGAGTTGGAGCCCAGACGATTGGCGCCATGGATGCCTACGCTGCTGCACTCGCCGGCGGCGTAGAGGCCGGGCAGCGGCGTGGCGCCGTGGACGTCGCAGAGTACGCCGCCCATGGTGTAGTGCACGGCGGGGCGCACCGGAATGGGGGCGGTGACCGGGTCCACGGCGGCAAAGGTGCGGGCCAGTTCGCAGATCATGGGCAGGCGCTCCATGATCTTCTTCTCCCCCAGGTGGCGCAGGTCCAGATGGACCGCGGTGCCGTGGGGGGTCTGCAGGGTCCGGCCGGCCTGATCCTCGTGCCAGAAGGCCTGGGACAGACGGTCCCGGGGACCGAGCTCCATGGCGCGGGGACGGGGCCACGGGTCCAGGGGACCCAGGCCGTAGTCCTGCAGGTAGCGGTGGTCATCCTTGTTGAGCAGGATGCCGCCTTCGCCGCGGCAGCCTTCGGTCATGAGGATGCCGCTGCCGGGCAGGGCGGTGGGGTGCCATTGCACGAACTCCATGTCCCGCAGGGGGACGCCCTGGGCGTAGGCCATGCCCATGCCTTCGCCGGTGACGATGCCGGCATTGGTGTTCTGGCCGAAGACCCGGCTGGCGCCGCCGGTGGCCAGTACCGCCGCCTTGCACTGGAACAGGACCGGTTCGCCGGTGGCGATGCACAGGGCCAGCACGCCCTGCAGGCGACCGTCTTCCACCAAAAGGTCGGTGCAGAAGAACTCGTCATGGCGCCGGATGGCGGGGAATTGCAGCGAGGTCTGGAACAGGGTGTGGAGGATGTGAAAGCCGGTCTTGTCCGCCGCAAACCAGGTACGGGGGGATTTCATGCCGCCGAAGAAGCGCACGTTGATGCTGCCGTCGTCCCGGCGGCTCCAGGGGCAGCCCCATTGTTCCAGCTGGATCATTTCCCGGGTGCACTGGCCGACGAAGTAGTCCACCACATCCTGTTCGCAGAGCCAGTCGCCGCCGGAGACGGTGTCGTCGAAATGCTTATCCAGGCTGTCGTCCGGGTGGATCACCCCGGCGGAGCCGCCTTCGGCGGCGACGGTGTGGCTGCGCATGGGGACGACTTTGGAAACCAGGGCCACGGAAAGCCCCGGGGCTTCCTGTGCCACGGCGATGGCGGCCCGGAGTCCGGCACCTCCGCCGCCGATGATGACCACGTCGGACTGGATGACCTGCATGGATGAATCCCGTTGTGGATGGTGTGCAAGCACTTTAGCAGGATTCCTCGCGGTCACACTTCCTGACAGGTCAAAAAGGCGCGAGATTCCGCCGACCACCTCCTGTTCTTCCAGCCTTGTGCCGAAGGAGCAGTTGTCCGCCCTGGTCTTGGTCTAATATATGGGGCCAAGTTTGCCTGGTCCCTGATGCCGTGAGCGGCAAGGGAAACCCTGAACAAGTCTCCTGTCGTCACTTCCGTGAAGGCGCGAATCCGGAATGTGGAGTCTGTCGCTGGATTCCCGCTTTCGCGGGAATGACGTATTCAGAACACCCCAAGGTGATTCATGGCAAGTCGGGAATGACGTATTCAGAACACCCCAAGGTGATTCATGGCAAGTCGGGAATGACGTATTCAGAACATCCCAAGGTGATTCATGGCAAGTCGGGAATGACGTATTCAGAACATCCCAAGGTGATTCATGGCAAATGATGTAGGCAAGCGGGGCCATACCCTGCTGATCGTGGAAGACAGCCGCTCGGTGGCGGGCCTGCTGGCGGATCGCATCGGCCTCATCAATGGGGTGACGGTTCTGGTGGCCGGTACGCTGGAAGAGGCGCAACAGATGGTTTTGGCACGCAAGGACGAGCTGTTTCTGGCCGTGCTCGACCTCAATCTGCCCGATGCCCCGGATGGCGAGGTGGTGCCCTGGGTGCTGTCCCAGGGGGTGCCGGCCCTGGTGCTGACCGCCGGTCTGGATGACAACGAGCGCGATGGCCTCATGGACATGGGCATCGTGGACTATGTGAATAAGACCAACCCCTCTGAAATCGAGCATGTGGTGCGCACGGTGGAGCGCATCTATCGCAATCGCCATGTCAGTGTGCTGGTGGTGGATGACTCCAACTCCGCCCGGGCCTATCTGATGGAACTGCTGCGCCGCTACGGTTATCGCCTGCGGGAGGCCCGGGATGGGGTGTCCGCCCTGGCACAGTTGGCGCAGCATGAGGACATCCGGCTGGTCCTGTGCGACCAGAACATGCCGGGTATGGATGGTGTCACGCTCATCGGCCGTATCCGTCAGCGCTACTGCCGCAGCCATCTTTGCATCATCGGCATGTCCCATTACGGTTCGGGCATGCTCTCCGCCCGCCTGCTCAAGGCGGGTGCTAACGACTTCATTAACCGCCCTTTTCTGGAAGAGGAGTTCTTTGTCCGTGTGAATCAGAACGTGGAGCTGATCGAACTGATCCGCAGCATGGAGGAGAGCGCCAACCGGGACCCACTGACCGGTCTGTACAATCGCCGTTATCTGGCCGATGCCGGCGGGATGCTGTTCGATGCCGCCACTCGGACGGGTCATGGTCTGGCGGTGATCCTGATGGATCTGGATCATTTCAAGAGCGTCAACGATCGCTTTGGTCACTTTGGCGGCGACGAAGTGCTCCGCAAGGTGGCTCACCATTTGACGGACATCACTCGCAGTTCCGACATCGTGGCCCGTTACGGGGGAGAGGAGTTCTGTGTCGTGGCGCAGGATATGGATAACCGCAAGGCGCGGGTGCTGGCCGAGAAGCTTCGGGCCGGGATTGCCGGCCTGTGCCTGACGATCAAGGGACAGGCCGTGCCGCTCAGCGCAAGCCTGGGGATGGCGGTACATCTCGGCAGCGGACTGGAGGACATGCTGACCCGGGCCGATCGACTGCTCTATGAGGCCAAATCCTCGGGCAGGGATCAGGTACGTATGGAGCAAGAGAACCCGTGACTGCTGATGACCACAGCTCCTGCTGTCACTCCAAACCCCATCTCTGCCGTCACTCCCAAACCTCTCCTTGTCGTCACTCCAAACCCATCTCTGCCGTCACTCCCGCGAAAGCGGGAGTCCAGGATTTCCAGTCCACCACTGGATTCCCGCTTTCGCGGGAATGACGCGTTCAGAGTGCACTCAGGAGTACGATAGAGTTTGACAATAATAACGATTATCAATAACAATCCTCTGCCAGTTGATTGAACATCGGTCCTGCAGTCGCGCGCGGCTGCCTGGATTCTGACGCAGAGAGAGTGTCCTGATGCAGCAGGAGCAAAAACACCGCTTGACCGGGGGGAAGAGGACGCCGGAGGACGGCGTGGAACCGGTATCTTCCCAGGGGGGCAGGCTGCTTTCCAGCAGGGACCTGCTAGAGGGCCGGCGTCAGTTGCAGATCGAGCACCAAGGGGCGGTCTATACCCTGCGGGTCACCAGCAAGGGGAAGTTGATTCTCACCAAGTGAGGTGTCCGGCCCTTGCTCACATGAATCAAGGGCCGGGGTGGATCTCAGGATCGGCCTAGAAATCCACGTTCATGGCAACCCGCAGCCCGCGAGGTTCCAGCAACTGGTTGTAGACGTTGCTGAAGGCCGTTTGGCCGTATTGTTCTTATTCTCATTTATTGTTTTTTGATCCGCCAAATTGTGTTCCAGGCACTTGCACCGCCCTGAAACGGTTTTGGTGGGGCACAAAAGGAAAGCCCGCCATGAGGCGGGCTTTCATCAGGGGCAGGCAGTCGCGGCCGGCAAGAGGGCCGCGCTGTGAAATCCGGGGCGGGAATTACTTGCCGGGGCGCTGGTAGGTACGCTCCATGCGCTCGATCATCTCGCGCAGGCGGGCATTTTCCTGCAGGGCGCGGTCAGCCTTGCGGTTAGCTTCGTTGGCGGTGCGGTTGGCCTGGTCGGCGCCGGCCTTGGCGTCGTTGGCGGTGCGCAGAGCCTGGTCGCTGGTGACCTTGGCGTTGTCGATCAACTGGCGGTTTTCTTCCAGATTTCTGGTCGTGGCACAGCCCGTGGTCAACACCAGCGTCAGGACCGCTGCTGAAGCCATGGCCACTTTGAACATTCCTTTCTGCATTGGAACCTCCGGTCAAGCTGGGTTGTAGGATTGGGAATTGAATTCTAACAGGAGGCTTTAAGTATCCATAGTATCCCCCCGAAAGATATTTAATCGGTCACAAAATACCGGACTAAAAGAAAGTGGTCTTTGCACCACGTTGGGGCGTTATTTGCAGCATTGCCTGAAAAAAGAGCATTTCATTCAATGTGTTGGCATCAAAATGGAACTGCCGCGCCATTTTTTTATGGCATGCTTTGTGCTTTTCTTTCAAGCGTCTGACATCCGGTTCTCTTGGCCATGTCGGTCATCGTTTACTCCTCCTGCTTGCGGGGTGCCTCGGCACCCCGTTTTTTTGTCTTCGGCTTTCTTGTCCAGTGACGTGAAACCCGTGGGGATTTGGTTACAATTCCCGCTTTCCGAGCCAGGAGAGTGTGCGTCATGCCCCTTGGGCCTGTGATGGTGGATTTGGAAGGCACGTCCATGACGGCCTGGGAGCGGCAGTTATTGAAGCGCCCCGGGGTGGGGGGCGTGATCCTGTTTACCCGCAATTTCGAATCCCGCGAGCAGCTCACCGCCCTGGTGGCCGAGATCCATGCCGTGCGGAATCCCCATCTGCTGGTGGCGGTGGACCACGAGGGTGGCCGGGTGCAGCGTTTCCGCCGGGGATTCACCCATTTGCCGGCCATGGCCGCCCTGGGCGCTCTGCACGATCGTGATCGGGCGGCTGCCCGCCGTGCGGCCCGGACTTTGGGTTGGCTGCTGGCGGTGGAGCTGCGCGCCGCGGGTGTGGATTTCAGCTTTGCCCCAGTGCTGGACCTGGCCCACGGCTGCAGCGGCGTGATCGGTGACCGGGCCTTTCATCGCCAGCCCGAGGTGGTGGGAGAACTGGGCCATCAGGTCGTGGCCGGCATGCGGGCGGCCGGGATGGAGGCCGTGGGCAAGCATTTCCCCGGACACGGGGGGGTGCAGGCGGATTCCCACCTGTCCCTGCCTGTGGATCAGCGGCCGTTCGACCGGATCCTGCATGATGATCTGCAGCCCTTCGAGCGGCTAGTGAGGGAAGGTATTGCCGGCATCATGCCCGCCCACGTGGTGTATGAGCAGGTGGATGGGCTACCCGCCGGTTTTTCCCCGATCTGGTTGCAACGCGTGCTGCGCGGCAACCTGGGCTTCAAGGGGGCTATCTTCAGCGACGATCTGAGCATGGCCGCCACCGACAGTTTCGGCGATTTTCCCCAGCGTGCCCGGCTGGCCCTTGAGGCCGGTTGCGACATGGTGCTGGTCTGCAATCACCCTGAAGGCGCGGTGAAGGTACTTGATGCCCTGGAGGGGCATGCGGACCCGGTTTCCATGGCCCGCCTGGCCCGCCTGCATGGGCGTCGTGCCCCGACCTGGGACGTGCTGGAGGCAGACGCGGAGTGGGCGGCGGCGGTGCGTATTGCCCGGGCGTTGGATGACGATCCGAACCTGGAATTACCGGTCTGAGATGCCGGTGACAGCGGCCTTTTCTGATCCCGGAATAAGCGGCTCTTATACATTGTGGGTCCTGGAAACCGGTGCCTATAATGCCTTTGCAACATAAGGCTGCACCACCTGAGGAGACACACGATAATGGCCGATAAATTACTCATCATCATGGTCAACACCGATCCGAAAAACCCCTCCGAGCTGGGGGCGCCCTTTTTTCAGGCCACCGTGGCCGCCGCCATGGAGTACGAGGTGGAGGTGGTCATGACCGGCCGCGCCGGCGAACTGGCGAAGAAGGGCGTGGCCGAGAACCTGTTTGTGCAGGAGGGAAGCACCAAGTCGGTGTATGATTTCATCAAGGACGCCCATGAGGCCGGGGCGCACTTCAAGGTCTGCACGCCTACCCTGGATCTGTGGGGGGACGATCTGATCCCCGAGATCGAAGAAACCGTGGGCGGCGCCTATGTGATCGGCCAGGCCATGGACGACGATACCGTAACATTCACTTACTGATCTTTGCGTCAAAACCAGAAAGGGTTGCCATGTCTGTTACCCCCGAGCATGTGAAACAGGTTCTGGCCGAGGCTGACTGCCTCGTGCCGCGTGAACAGGTGGAGGCGGCCATGGACCGCATGGCTGAGGCCATCACCCGGGACCTGGCAGATGGCAACCCCTTGATACTGTGCGTCATGACCGGCGGCGTGGTGGCTGCCGGTCACCTGTTGACCCGACTGCACTTTCCCCTGCAGGTGGACTATCTCCATGCAACCCGTTACCGGGGTGCGCTTACCGGGGGTGAGGAACTGCACTGGTTGGTGAAACCGCAGACCTCGCTCAAGGACCGTACCGTCCTGGTGCTGGATGACATCCTGGATGAGGGCCATACCCTGGCTGGCATCCTGGATTATTGTCGTCAGGAGGGGGCACGCGAGGTCCTGTCAGCGGCGCTGGTGCTCAAGCATCATGACCGTCGGGTGCCGGGCCTGGAGGCCGATTACCTGGGCGTGGAGGTGGAAGACCGTTACGTCTTTGGTTACGGGATGGATTACAAGGAATACCTGCGCAATGTCCCCGGCATCTATGCCGTGAAGGGTTGCTGAAGCCCTGATAGCGTGCTTTCGCCGCTCTTATGACCTCCATATCCCCACGGACGGTATCCTGAACGGGGGTACTGTCCGGCCTGTTGCATCAAGAGGACCTAATGACTGATACCACCATCGCCATCATCGGCGGCACCGGACTGACTTCCCTCAAGGGCCTTGAGATCACCCGCCGTGAGGTGATGCATACCCCCTATGGTGAGCCTTCCGGCCCCATTACTCATGGCGTGCTGGCCGGCCGTGAAGTCATGTTTCTGGCCCGTCACGGGTATGGACATACCATCCCGCCCCACCGGATCAATTATCGTGCGAACCTGTGGGCGCTGAAGAATGCCGGTATCCGTCGGGTGGTGGCCGTGGCCGCGGTGGGAGGCATCACGGCGGAGATGGCGCCGCCCCGGCTGGTGTTCCCCGATCAGATCATCGACTACACCTGGTCCCGTGCCCATACCCTGTTCGAGGCGGACCTGAGTCACGTCACCCATGTGGATTTCACCTATCCCTACTGCGAGGAGTTGCGTCATGCGCTGATCCAGGAGGCCCGCAGGATCGGTCTGGATTTCGTGGACCGGGGTACCTATGGGGCGACTCAAGGGCCGCGGCTGGAGACGGCGGCGGAGGTGAATCGTCTGGAGCGGGACGGCTGCGACATCGTGGGCATGACGGGCATGCCCGAGGCGGCCCTGGCCCGGGAGTTGGAGCTGTGCTACGCCACTTGCGCCGTGGTGGCCAACTGGGCTGCCGGCCGGGGCGAGGGCCAGGGTGAGATCACCATGGAGGAAGTGGATCGCAACGTGGCCGAGGGCATGGTGAATGTCCGTACCCTGTTGGAGAACATCATTCCCACCCTGTGAAGCGCTTCCTTACCCCAGCCCCTCGCCCGCAAGGGGAGAGGGGCTTGCCTGGGTCATGCGAAGTCAGATCAGCCCCTGAAATGGCTGTACCTTGACCAAGCCGCCGGCCGCTACCGGACCCTGTTCCAGGTCCAGCACGATGAAACAGTTGGCCTCGCTCATGGCGCTCAGGACCCCCGACCCCTGTGAGCCGGTGGCCCGGACGACCCATTCTCCGTCGTCCTCCAGACTCAGCACGCCCCGCTGGAATTCCATCCGGCCGGGGCGTTTTTTCAGATCCGACAGGCAGCGCACCGGGAAGCTGGGCGGCAGTGACACATCGGTCTCGCCCATCATGCGCCGCAGGGCCGGTTGGACGATCTGGTAGAAGGTCACGGCGGCGGATACCGGATTGCCGGGCAGGCCCATGAACACGGTCTGCCCCAGGTGGCCGAAGGCCATGGGACGGCCAGGCTTGATGGCCACCTTCCAGAAGCTGATCCGTCCCAGTTCCCCCAGCAGTTCGCGCACGAAGTCCGCCTCGCCCACCGATACCCCACCGGTGGTGATCAGCACGTCGGCACAGCGGGCGCCTTCCTCAAATGCCTCCCGCAGGTGCCGGGGTTCATCCCGCACCACGCCCATGTCGATCAGTTCCACCCCCAGCCGCGCCAGCATGCCGAACAGGGTATGGCGATTACTGTCGTAAATACCTCCCGCCGCCAGCGGCCTTCCCAGGGCGGTCAGTTCATCGCCGGTGGAGAACAACGCCACCCGCAGACGGCGATACACGCTTACTTCCACCCGGCCCAGGGAGGCCAGCAGGCCCAGGCGAGCCGGGGTGATGAGGGTTCCCGCTTCCAGGACGTTCTGACCGGCACGGATATCCTCCCCGGCGGGCCGGATGTTCTCTCCCGGCCGGTGGCCGGTGGTGACATGCACGCGTCGGCCTTGGACTTCCACGTGCTCCTGCATGATCACCGTGTCGCAACCGGACGGGATCATGGCGCCGGTCATGATGCGCACGCACTGCCCCTGCCGGATGGACTGCAGGAAGGGCCGTCCGGCCCAGGCGGTGCCGATGATCTCCAGGTCGGCCGTCCCTTGCCGCGGGAGGTCGGCGCCCGCGAGGGCGTAGCCGTCCATGGCGGCATTGTCGTGGGCCGGGACCGGGCCGGGGGCGATGACCGGGTCCGCCAGCACCCTGCCCAGCGCAAGGCGCAGCATCAGGCATTCCCGGCCCTGGACCGGGCCTACCTGGGTCAGTGCCTGGGCACGGGCCTGCTCCAGGCTCAGGGCGTCGGGATCGTGATCATTGCAGCAGGAGGGAAGGGAGGGGGGGTTGGCCATGGATCAGCCGCCTGTGCGGTTCATGTGTCGAAAGATGAGAGGTTGTGTGCCCAGTTGGAATTCATGGCCCCAGGGTTTGATCGGCATGCTTTGCCGGATCGCCGTCTGCAGGGCCTGCCGGTCACCGGGGTTGGCCCGGATCACCCGTTTGAGATCCACGGCATGCTCCTGGCCCAGGCACAGCAGCAACCGACCTTCTGCGGTGAGCCGCACCCGGTTGCAGCTGTCGCAGAAATTATGACTGTGGGGAGAGATGAAACCCACCCGGATGGACGCGCCGTCCAGCCGATAGTAGCGTGACGGGCCACCGGTATGCTCGGTGGTGGGAATGAGCGCGTGCCTGGCTTCTATGTCGGCCCGGACCTCGTCGCTGGAATAATGGACTTCGGCCCGGTCATGATCGCCGATGAGGCCCAGGGGCATTTCCTCGATGAAGCTGATGTCCAGATCCCGGATGCGGGCGTAATTCACCAGGTCCAGGATCTCGTCCTCGTTGCGCCCCTTGAGGATCACGCTGTTGAGCTTGATGCGGGCAAAGCCGGCATCCATGGCCGCCTCGATGCCCGCCAGTACCTGGTCCAGGTTACCGGTGCGGGTGAGGCGGCGGAATCGATCGGCCTTGAGGCTGTCCAGACTGATGTTGACGCGGCTGACCCCGGCGGCCCGCAGATCCCCGGCATGGCGGACCAGCTGGGAGCCGTTGGTGGTCAGGGAGAGGTCCTTGAGTCCGTCGAGGGCACCGAGGGCTTCAAACAAGGCCATGATGCCACGCCTCACCAGCGGCTCGCCGCCGGTGAGGCGGATCTTGGTGACGCCCAATGCGATAAATGCCTGGGCGATCTGGGTGATCTCCTCCAGGGTGAGGAGCTGCTGGCGGGGCAGGAACCGCATCTCTTCGGCCATGCAGTAGACGCAGCGAAAATCACAGCGGTCCGTGACGGAGATGCGCAGATAGGTCACCTGGCGGCCGAAACGGTCGACCAGCAGGGGGGGCGGCAGGATCGGCGGGTTCATGGGCTGCACTCCTCGGTGATGGGGTTGCCTTTGTGGCTTATCGTTATATCAACCTGTCTGCGTCCAGGAATCCGGCGGCCGCAGTCCGGTCTGCGGGGGTGTTGATGTTCAAAAAGGCCTCGGGGCAGTCCGAGAAATCGGTGATGGCCGCCCCCTGGTGCTCAAACCATCGGCCTGCCCTGCGGTTTCCATTCACCAGCCAGTGTTCCAGATCCTGCACCAGACGGGTGGGTACCAGGGCGAAGAGGGGCTGCAGGCGTTCGCCGTCGTGGACCACGCTCAGGTCGGCCGACTGCTCATGGGCTACCTGCATCAGTCTCGATACCAGGTCTGTCGGCAGCAGCGGCGCATCACAGGGACAGGTCACCACCCAGGGATGCCGGCTGGCCCGCAGGCAGGCCGCCAGCCCGGCCAGCGGACCGGCAAAGCCGCCGATGCCGTCTCCGATCACCGGCAGACCCAGGTCGGCGTAGAAGGTCTCATTCCGGTTGGCATTGAGCAGCATGTCCGACACCTGGGGGCGCAGCCGGGCGATCACCCGTTCCACCATGTAACCGCCGGCCAGGGAGATCAGTCCCTTGTCCCGGCCGCCCATGCGCGTCCCCCTGCCGCCGGCAAGGATGGCCCCGGTCACGGTGATCTGATGGTCCGGACTATGCATATGGTGACTGATTCTATGTCATTGACCGGGGGGCGGCCAGTTCCCGGTCAGGCACCCAGCCCGACATAGATCCAGAACGGCAGGGTGAGGGCGGCGGCGAGGGTGCTGGTGGCGATGATGGCGGCGACGATCTGTCCGTCTCCGCCCATGCGCACCGCCAGGATATAGGCGGACGAAGCGGTGGGCAGGGCCGCCAGGATCAGGGCCGAGGCCAGATAGGGGCCGCTCAGGCCGAACAGGGTGGCTGCGGCCAGGGCGACGGCCGGGACCAGCAGCAGCTTGACGATGCTCAGGTAGGTCACCGCCGGCAGGCGGCTGCCCAGGCCAGCCAGCCGCAGGCCCGCACCCACGGCGATCAGGCCCAGGGGCAGGGCGGCCTCGCCCAGAAAGCGCAGGGTGGTGTCCGCCATCTCCGGCAGGGGCCAGCCGGACAGGGACCAGGCCAGCCCGGCGAAGGTGGACAGAACCAGGGGATTGCGGGCCAGCTCCCGCAGCAGGCCCTGATTGCCGTGGCGCGCCAGGGCCCAGACCGCCCCCAGGTTGGCCAGGGGCACCATGAACCCGGCCAGGATGGCGAACACCGCAACCCCTTCGGCGCCATACAGGCCGCCGAGGATGGCAAAGCCGATGTAGGTGTTGAAGCGGAAGGCGCACTGGAATGAGGAGGCGAACTCGGTCTCCGTCAGCCTGAGCAGGTATCGTCCCAGGTATCCCAACAGCATCCCTGCCGTCATGAAAATGACCCCGGTATAGATCATGCCCGCCGCGCTCTGCAGTTCCAGGGGGCGGCGGGCCAGGGCGCCGAACAGCAGGGCGGGGAAGAGGACGTAGTAGATCAGCCATTCCAGGTCCGACCAGAAACCCGGGCTGAAACCGGCATGACGACGCAGCAGATGGCCCAGCACCACCAGGGCGAAGGTGGGCAGCAGGATGTTCAGTGGATTCATGGATGAAAAGTTATCAAAGATCGACCCGTTCCGCGCCCGGCGCCTCGATACCCCGTCGCAGCAGCAGGGTACCGCTCTGGCGGTAGAGTTCGGTCAGGGCCTGACGGTGACGGATCAGGGCCTCGACCTCTTCCAGTTGGCTTTCCAGCAGGTCCCGCTGGGCCTGGGAGACGGCTAGGGCGGTACCGGTACCCACCCGGAACCGGACCTGTTCCGTGCGTAGCACTTCTTCCTGCAGTTCCCGGGTGAGACGGGTGGCCTGGATCTGTTCCCGGGTGCGGTTGGCCTCGAACCAGGCATTTTGCACGTCCAGGGCGGTGAGTTGTTGGAGATTGCCCAGGGCCTCCATGGATTGCTGACGGGTCAGGCCCGCCCGTTGGGATTCCGCCCGCGCGGCGCGGTTGCCCAGCGGGTGTTCCAGGCGCAGACCGGCGCTGTAGTCGTAGCCGGGGCCGTCGAGTTCCCGCCAGGCCTCGCCGAAGGCGGCGGCATAGCCGGTCTGGCCCAGGGTGATGAACAGATCCAGCCGGGGCAGCAGGCCCTGGCGGGTGCGGATCACCTCCAACTCTCCCCGCTGCACCCGCAGCCGGGCCTCGTTCAGATCCGGACGATGGTCCCGGGCCAGGGCCAGGTGCAGGTCCACCGGCTCCATGGGGGGAACCTGGTGATCCGGTTGATCCAGGTGGGTGACGGCGGTGCCCCAGTGGGCATGCCTGGGGTTGATCAGTTGCAGCAGCCGGATGCGGGCACGGGCCTGGTCGGAACGGGCATTGATCAGTCCCTGGCGGCGCAGGGCCTCTTCGGCCCGGGCGGCGGTTTCCTCGGTTTCCGGCCGTTCTCCCACCCGGATGCGCTGGCGGGTCTCTTCCAACTGCCGGCGGGCCACCGCCAGGGATTCCTCGAAGATGGTGGTACGGCGGCTGGCCAGGACATAGTCCCAGTAGGCCGCTTCCACATCGGCCACCAGGCTCTCGGCAAAGCCGCGAAATTCGTACAGGGAGCTTTGGGTATCCAGGCGGGCCTGCCTTAGACGGGCCAGGTTGGAGTCGATGCGTGCGCCCCGCAGCAGGGCCTGGGTCAGGGTCAGGCCCGCCCGTGTGGTGAACTGTTCAGTGGTCTGGGTGGAGTCACTGCGCACCGTCCGCAGGGAGAGTTCCAGGTCCGTGCCCGTGGGCAGGCTCTGGCGCAGGCCGCCCTCGAAGATGTCCCGGTCGGAGCGAGTGATCTGATCGGGAAAATCGGGGCGTTGGTCGAACTGGCGGACGGTTTCATCCCGGCGCAGGCTCATCTCGGCGAACAGCACCGGGTCGAATACCGCCCGCTCCACCGCCTCGAATGTCCCGGTGATCAGGGGCTGGAGCTGCTGGACCGCGAGGGAGCGGTTGTTTTGCAGGGCGAGGAACACGGCTTGTTCCACCGCCAGGGACAGGGACTCCGGCGTCAGGGCGTCCGGGTCCATGGCGCCGGCGGCGGAAGGGGTGACCGAGGGCAGGTGATCGGGGACGGGCAGATCGTCGGGCAGGTGGGCATCCAGGCGTTCATCCAGCCAACCGGGCGGGGTGTAATGGGCGGGCATCTCCTGCCGGGCCTGAGCACCGCTACCGAGTATGAGCGCCACCAGGCCGGTGGCGAGGATGATCCCGGCTGGACGCCGTCGGGTCGCCGGTTCGGTGTGGTTCAGGTCTCGTCGATGCGGGCGATCAGGCTGGGGCATGGGTCAGGGGTCCGTCAACGGTCTGCCGGGAGGGCCTGTCCCGGTGGAATAGGGTGTACAGGGCCGGGATCAGCAGCAAGGTGATCAGGGTGGAACTGATCAGGCCGCCGATTACCGCCCGGGCCATGGGAGCCTGGGCCTCGGCGCCTTCGCCGAAACCCACCGCCAGGGGGATCAGGGCCAGGATGGTGGTCAGAGAGGTCATGAGGATGGGGCGCAGACGTCGCCGCGAGGCCTCGCGGACCGCCTCGCGGACCTTCAGCCCATCACGGCGGTGCAGGCGGGCACTCTGGTCCACCAGCAGGATGGCGTTGTTTACGGAAATCCCGGCCAGCATGATGATGCCGATCAGGGACTGCACGTTCAGCGTGGTGCCGGTGACCAGCAGCATGGCCACTACCCCGATCAGCGCCAGGGGGACGGCGAACATGACGATGAAGGGGTCGCGCAGGGACTCATACAGGCTGGCCATCACCATGTAGACCAGGGCGATGGCCATCAGCAGGGCCAGCCCCAGTTCGGTGAAGGCCCGCTGCTGTTCCTCCACATCGCCGGCAAACAGGATCTCTACGTTGCGGGACAGGGGCATCGCCGCCAGTTCGGCACGCACGTCGGCGACGATGGCGCCCAGGTCCCGGCCGGAGATGTTGGCGTTGACGGTGTTGACCCGTTGTTGCTCCTTGCGCTCGATCTGCAGGGGGGCGACGGAGGCCTCGAGGGAGACCAGGTTGCGCAGGCTGACCGGTTCCCCGTCCCGTCCCGGCAGGGTGATGTTGAGGATGTCGTCCAGGCTCAGGTGCTCGGCACCCTGCAGCTGGACCCAGATGCGGGTCTCGGTGCCGCCGTCCCGAAACTGGCCGGCCATGCCGCCGCTCAGGGCCGTTTCCAGGGTCCGGGCCACCTGGGCCACGCTGATGCCCAGGTCGGCGGCCCGGGCCCGGTCGATGCGCACCAGCTGTTGCTGTCGCCCGTCCTCCCGTCCCAGACGCACGTCGGTGATGCCCTCGATAGCCCTGATGCGGGTGGCCAGGTCCCGGGCGACCAGGTCGATGGTCTCCAGGTCGAAGCCGCGGACTTCGATGCTCAGCTGTTCCCCGTCCTGCCCGCCCCCCATGCCTCGCATCATCATGCCCTGGCTGGCGCGGATACGGACCGTGATGCCGGGGATCTCCGTGACCTCCCGGCGCAGGGCGGCAGCAATCTGTTCAGTAGAACGGCTGCGTTCCGCCAACGGCATCAGGGCGATGTTCAGATTGGCGGTGGAGGGGGAGGTGGCCCGGAAGCCCGAGGCCCCCACACTGGCGATCATGCTGCTCACCTCCGGTACCTCGGCGGCGACGATGGTTTCGATCTGCCGGACGGCGTCATCCAGGACCTCGATGCGGGTGCCCGGCTCCATCTCGATGCTGATCCGCAGCTGGCCTTCATCCGTGGCGGGCATGAATTCGGTGCCCAGGCGGGGGATCAGGGCCATGGCGCCGATGAAGAGTCCAAGGGTCACCGCGATGACCACCCAGCGATGGTTCAGTGCCCGTTCCAGTAAGGCCAGATAGCCCCGCTCCAGCGCGCCCACCAGGCCGCCGGCCGCCGTCCCCAGCCGCCGGATGCCGCCGGGGGTGGCGCGGGTCTTCACCGTCGCCTCCCGCCCCATCAGCATGGGGACCAGGGTCAGGGCTACTAGCAGGGAGCAGAATAGGCTGAAGGCCACCACCAGGGCCAGTTGCTTGAACAGGATGCCGGCCAGCTCCTGGGCAAAGAACATGGGCAGGAAGATGGCCAGGGTGGTGAGGGTGCTGGCGGTGATGGCGGCGGCCACATCGCCGGTGCCCCGGGTGGCGGCTTCCACCGCGCTCATGCCGTCTTCCTTGCTGCGGCGGGCGATGTTCTCGATCACCACGATGGCGTTATCCACCATCAGGCCCACCCCCAGGGCCAGACCGCCCAGGGTCATCAGGTTGAGGGTGAAGCCGCCGAAGTAGATCAGCCCGAAGGTGGCGATCACCGACACCGGAATGGCGGTGGCGGCCACCAGGGTGAAGCGCAGGTGGCGCAGGAAGAACAGTAGCACCAGCACCGCCAGGCTGCCGCCGTAGAGGATGGAGCGGCCCACGTTCGCGATCGAGCGTTCGATGTGTCCGGCGGTGTCGATGGCAGTGGCGATGTTGAGCTGGGGGAAGTCCCGGTCCAGGCGCAGGATCTCTTCTTGCACCGCCCGGGAGACCTGGACCGTATTGGCATCCGACTGTTTCTGGATGGCCAGGCGCACGCCGGGGGCGTCATCGATGCGAATGATGCGGGTGAGGCGTTGATGGGTATCGCGCACCTCGGCCACCTGATGCAGATGGATGGGGGCACCGTCCCGCATCGTCACCACGGTGGCGCGGATCTGGTCCAGGTTTTCGAACTCGCCGGGGGTGCGCAGACGCAGGTCCATGCGGCCCCGCACGATCTCGCCGGCGGGGTAGATGACGTTGGCATCCCGCAGGGCCTGGCGGATCTCGTCCAGGCCCAGGCTCAGGGCCTGGAGACGGTCCGGGTCCACTTCTATCCGGATTTCACGCTCCAGCCCCCCCCAGACATCTACCGCTGCCACGCCCGGCACACGCTCCAGGCGGGGACGGATGCGGTCGTCGATGAGTCGGCGCAGGTCGATGGGGTCCAGGTTGCCCCCCACGCCGATCATCATGATCGGGAAGGCGGTACTGTCGAAACGTCTGACCAGAGGGCGCCCGGCCTCTTCGGGCAGGGCGTTGATGATGCGGTCGAGACGGTCGCGGACTTCGTTGGTGGCGGCGTCCAGGTTCGTGCCCCAGCCGAAGGAGACCCGCACGTTACTGGAGCCTTCCGATGAGGTGGAGGTGACTTCCTCCAACCCGGGTACCGCCGAGACGGCCTCTTCCACGGGCCGGGTGATGAGCTGTTCGATCTCGTCGGGACCGGCATTGCTGTAGTCGGTCATGATCGAGACGGTGGGAAAACTGATCTCCGGCATCAGGTCGATGGGCAGACGAAACAGGGACATCAGCCCCAGGGTGACCACGATGGCGGTGACCATGGCCGTGAAGATGGGGCGCGTGACGGTGAAGCGGGCCGGATTCATCAATGGTTGCTCCCGGTCTCCACATCATCCAGTTCATCCCGGTCAACCGGACGCAGGCGGGTGCCGTCGCTGATCAGGTGATGGCCTAAAGTGACCACCCGCCCCTCCAGGGCCGGGGTGATGATCTGGACCCGGTCCCGTTCCTCGATACCGGTTTCCACCGGGACAAATCGTGCCGTGGGTCCGGTGTCCGTGGTTTCCACCAGGAACAGGCCCGGCCGACCCTGGCGCTCCACCAGGGCATCCACCGGTACCAGGGTGGCATCGGACAGGGTGCGGGTGATGATGCGGGCCTCCACGAACATGCCGGGCCGCAGGCGCTGATCCTGGTTGGGCACATGGATCTCCACCCGTGCCTGGCGGGAGGCCTCCCTGAATTCCGGGGATAGCCGCTCCACCCAGCCCGGGAAGGTCTCTCCCGGGTAGGCGATGGTGGTCAGGGTGACCGGCTGGCCCGGTGACAGGCGGGCATAGTCCCGTTCCGTGACGAACACCCGGGCGCGCAGGGGGGTGAGGTCAACCAGGGCCAGGATGGGCGTATTGGCCTGCAGGATGCTGCCCCGGTCCACGAAACGATCCGCCACCAGCCACCGGGTGGGTTCCGCCTTGGCATCGGCGTGGATGCGGGTATAGGCCAGCCGGATTTCCGCATTGCGCACCGCCGCCTGGCGCTGGTCGATCTGGGAGCGGGCGAGCGCCACCCGGGCCTGCTGGGCGTCCAGTTCGGTCTGCGCCGCTTCCAGTTCGGACTGGGAGGCGATGCGCTGGGTGCGCAATTCCTGGGTGCGGACAAGGACCCGCCGGGCGGCGGCCAGGGCGGCCTGAGATTCCCCCAGGCCGGCGCGGGCCACGGCCAGCTCGGCCCGGGCCTGCTCCAGGCTCTGCCGGACCTCGTCATCATCCAGTTCCGCCAGCAGGGCATCGGGTTCGACGGCGTCGCCGATGTCCACGTGCAGGTGTTCCAGACGTCCGGCAATCCGGGTGGCGATCTCTACCCGGTGGGCGGCCACCAGGGAGCCGGTGAAGATCACCTGTTCGGTGATGTCGCCGCTGGCGATCGGGGCCACGGCCACGGGCACCGCCGTCTGGCCGCGCTGAGCGGCGGCGGGCTGGGCGGCGTCATCGTCGCCCAGTCGGAATAGGAGCAGGATGAGTAGCACGAGGGCGGCGGTGGCGGCAGCGGTAAGCAGGTGTTTCTTTTTCATCAGCGGCTAATTGTCCTGAAACGGGGGCAATGCATTCAAGGGACCACAATCCGATCATCGGGTTCGTGAAACACTGAACAGGCCTCCCGTCGTGATGATGCGTCAAGGTGGGAGCCAGGGGTCTTGAGCCTGTGGCTGGATTCCCGCTTTCGCGGGAATGACGTTCTGATGGGTGTCACTTCCGTCTTGTTGCCGTCATTTCCGCCCCCACTCCCGTCACTCCCGCGAAAGCGGGAGCCCAGAGGTTTCGGCAACCTCCTCTTGGGCTCCCGTCTGCCCGGAAATGACTCATCCGTAATATCCTTCGGTAGAATGCCGGTCTTTTCCTTATCTTCCCATGGATTCATCATCTGATGTGCGCCGTGTCCCTGGCACCCCTGCCGTATCCCGAGGATTCCTCCCATCTGTTTGAGTGTCTTCTGGAAGAGCCTTGGGCGGTCTTTCTGGACAGCGCCCGTCATGGCCGCCCCCTGGGCCGCTTTGACATCCTCGCGGCCGATCCCTTCATGACCCTGGTGACGGAGGGTGAGCGTACCCGGGTGCTGAACCGGGAGGGTGGGCTACTGGAAGAAACGCCGGCGGACCCCTTCGAGGTCCTGCGCGCCTGCCTGGGGGCGCCCGGCCCTTCGGCGGCCGGACTGCCGTTTGTCGGCGGGGCCATCGGCTATTTCGGCTATGATCTGGCGCGGCGCCTGGAGCACTTGCCCTGTCTGGCGCGAGATCGTGAATCCCTGCCGCAGATGATGCTTGGTATCTATGACTGGGCGGTGGTGGTGGACCACGCACGGCGTACCTGTGTGCTGGTGGGGCAGGGCAGGGATCCGCGCACCGCCAAGCGTTGGGAGGCACTGGTGAGGCGTTTCCGCCGCCCTGCGCCGCCGTCTGCCCGGGGTGGTTTTGTCCTGCAGGGACCATTGCGTGCCAACCTCTCGCCCGCTGAGTACCGACGGCGGTTCATTCAGGTGCAGGATTTCATTCGCGAGGGTGACTGTTACCAGGTCAACCTGGCTCAGCGTTTCGAAGCGCCTGCCGGGGGCGATCCGTGGGGGGCGTTTCGTCGGTTGCGTGAACTCAGTCCCGCCCCCTACGGGGCCTTTCTCCGGTTTCCGCAAGTGGCCATCCTGAGCAACTCGCCGGAGCGCTTCCTGCAGCTTCGAGATGGGTGTGTGAGTACCCGCCCGATCAAGGGCACCCGTCCCCGGGGGGCGACGCCCGCCGAGGACGCGCAACTGCGGCGGGCTCTGGCGGCCAGCGACAAGGATCGGGCCGAGAACGTGATGATCGTCGATCTATTGCGCAATGATCTGGGCAAGACCTGCGCCACCGGCAGTGTGGCGGTGCCGGCACTGTTTGCGGTAGAGAGTTATGCTACCGTACACCATTTGGTCAGTACCGTGACCGGGCGACTGGCGCCGGGACGGGACGGCATTGATCTGCTGCGGGGTTGTTTTCCGGGAGGGTCCATTACCGGGGCTCCCAAGCTGCGGGCGATGGAAATCATTGAGGCACTGGAGCCGCATCGCCGGGGGGTTTACTGTGGTGCCATCGGCTATGTGGGTTTTGATGGCGCCATGAATACCAATATCGCCATCCGTACCCTGATCCACAGCCACGGCATGTTGAGGTTCTGGGCAGGCGGAGGTATCACCGCCGGTTCACGGGCGTCGCACGAGTATCAGGAGACGCTGGACAAGGCATCGGCCATGATGCAGCTTCTTGATGTGAGCGGGTTCGGTGGTCATGGAATTCAAGAAACCACCCCGGACGGCCGATAAACGTCCTGTGTGCAGGCAGGTGCCTTTCCATCCTTGATGCGCTCCTGCCTGTCCACCCCCCAGGCGTTGGCAGCGTTGCCTTTTGTGATACCCGAGGACAGCCCATGTTAGACAACATCACCATCCGTGTTCGACTGATCCTTCTGGCCGTCGTAGGTCTGACCATGGTGGGTGGGCTGCTGTCCGTGGTGTCTTACCAGGCTGCGGGCGATACCGCCCGCAGCCTGGTGGAGCACAGCCTGCTGGTCAAGGCGGATGGCGATCTCAAGGCTGCCCGGGTTTATGTCCAGCAGTATTACGGCGAGCTGAGGTTGCAGGATGGCCGGCTGGTGGATGCTCAGGGGGTGCCGCTGGAAGGGCGCAACGACATGGCTGATGCCATCGGCCGTGATCTGGGGCTGGTGTTCACCTTTTTTGCCGCCGACCGCAATGAATTCGTCCGGGTGTCCACCAGTTTGATCGGCGCCGATGGGCGTCGGGCTATCGGTACGCCGTTGGGACGGGATACTCCGGCCCACCAGACGGTGGCCAGGGGGCAGCGTTACGTGGGGGAATCCGTCATTCTCGGCAACCCCTATCTGACCGCCTACGAACCCATTTTCAACCAGCGCAATGAGGTGATCGGGATCATGGGGCTGGGCATTCCCCGGGCTCAGGCCGACGGCATCGTGGCCGCCGGCATGTCCAGTCTGTTGGGCCGGATGGTGTTGATCCTGCTGGTGATTCTGGCCTTGGGCATGGTCGGCGCGGTGCTGTTTGCCCGTTCCATCGTCAATCCGATCAAGGAAGTGGGGACCACCCTCAGGGACATTGCCGACGGGGAGGGGGATTTGACTCGTCGACTCAAGGTGACCGGAAAGAACGAACTGGCCGATCTGGCTTCGGCGTTCAACGCCTTTGCCGAACGCATTCACGAGCTGGTGCGCCAGGTCTCCGTGGCCACGTCCCAGCTGGCCTCCGCTTCGGAGCAGCTTTCCACCACCTCCGAAGAGACCCGGCAGCAGGTGCATCACCAGCATTCGGAGACGGATCAGGTGGCCACCGCCATGAACGAGATGACCGCGACCGTGCAGGAGGTGGCCAGGAATGCCACCGAGGCGGCCCACGCGGCCCAGAAAACCCAACACGAGACCCATGCGGGCGGTCAGGTGGTGAAGCAGACCATCACCGCCATCGAGGCCCTGGCGGGTGAGGTGGAAAATGCCGCCGAAGTGATCGGACGCCTGTCCACCGACAGCGAGGAGATCGGCAAGGTACTGGACGTGATCCGCGGCATCGCCGAGCAGACCAATCTGCTGGCGCTGAATGCGGCCATCGAGGCGGCCCGGGCCGGCGAACAGGGACGGGGATTTGCCGTGGTGGCCGATGAGGTACGTACCCTGGCCAGCCGGACCCAGTCATCCACCAAGGAGATTCAGGCCATGATCGAACGGCTGCAGAGCGGTACCAGCGGGGCGGTCAAGGTGATGGAGCAAGGCCGCGGCAAGGCCAGGGAGAGTGTGACTCAGGCCGCCAAGGCAGGCCAGTCACTGGCGACGATCAATCAGGCCATTGCCGGCATCAACGACATGAACGCCCAGATCGCCAGCGCGGCGGAGGAGCAGTCTGCGGTGGCGGAGGAGATCAATCGCAATGTCTCCAATATCAGTCACTCTGTGGATCAGACCTCCCGGGGTGCCGCCCAGATTGCCTCGGCCAGCGATGAACTGGCCCGTCTCGCCGCTGATCTCCAGGGTCGGGTCGGTGGTTATCGCATTTGACTGGACCCGATCGTGCCCCACCCCCTCGCCCCCCTCCGGAGAGGGGTGAGGCTGCCCTGAATCAGGGGGGGGCGGCATCTCCGGCCAGGACGCGGGTCAGGGTGTCCAGGGCCTGAGCACGGGCACGGGATTCGGTGCCGCCCGTGTTGGGATTCAATCTTGACCACTCCGGATGCAGCCGCGCCTTTTGCACCGGTTTGGGCAGTGAGCCCTTGCGCCAGGTCTCGTCCGCCGGTGCGCCCAGTTGCAGTGCCTTGTCGGCTCCGTGCCCCCGGTGGATCAGGGCCTGCACCAGCTGGTGCTGACGCAGGGCCAGGAGCCGAAGGGTGTTGTTGTTGACCCGTAATTCCCGGTGTCCCTGCAGCCGCTGCACGAGCCGCCGCCCCAGATCCAGCGTGTTGCCCAGCAGGGCACCGGTTGCCGCCCCCACCGCCGTCCCGGCGCCCAGGGTGGTGCCCAGGGCCATGACATCCACCGCCATCCCCATGGCGCCGCCGACGGCGGCCCCCTCGCCGGTGCGCAATCCGTAGTGGCGCAGCGCCTCGGCGGTGAACAGGTCCAGCCCCCACTGACCGTCCTCCAAGGGCAGGCGTTCGCCCAGGTAGTCGCTGGGGCGAAACCGGAACAGGTTCAGCAGGGCGTCCACGCAGGTCTGTTCCCGCTCCCGTACCCGGTTTTGCAGGGTATCCATGGCCCTTTGGGTGTCTTCCCGTCCGCCACCTTCCACCACCATCATACAGGCGGCCACATCGATGAGCATGTCGGCCACGGTTTCCGCCGCCGCCTGCCGGAGCCAGCGGGCTTCACGCTCCCGTGCCTGCATCAGCCTTTCCAGAGGGGCACGCCAGGCGTCCAACAGACTGCGCAGCTTTTCGTACAGACGCAGTTCGCCCTGCAGGTCGTAGACCACGGAATCGAAGGTGATGACCGCGTGCAGGCCCAGCCGCCCCAGGGCCTCCCGCCATTCCTGGGCCCGGTTATGGGGACCGGCGACGAAATTCAGCACCGGTAGCAAGGGACGGGCGCACAGTCCCAGCACGGCCAGTTCGTCCCGGTACTTGCCCAGCACCGGCTCCCGGGCATCGATCACGTATAAACCTACCTGAGAGGCCCGCAACTGGCGCAGTACCTTGGTCTCCTGATCGAACCGACCGGCCGCATCCGGGGATTCCAGAAAGCGTTCCAGGTCATCCGCCCCTACATGGCGTCCACCGCCGGCCTCGTCGAGCCAGTCCAGAATGCCGGGGGCATCTTCCAGGCCCGGGGTATCGTACAGGGCCATGAGAGGTTCCCCTTCCACCAGCAGCTGGGTGCCCTCCACATGCCGAGTGGTGGCGGGGGCATCACAGACTTCGCCGAATTCCGTATCCCGCGACAGGGTACGCAGCAGCGAGGTCTTGCCGGTATTGGTGTGGCCAACCACGGCCACCTGCAGGATCGAAGTCATGGGGTTGCATCCTCCGCTGAAGCAAAGGCCGCCAGCAGGATGTCCTGGGCTGGCCGATCACCATCCGCCGGTCGCTCCGGCAATAGCCGATCCACACCGGCCTTGTCCACCAGCTGCTCCCAGGCCGTGCGTCGGGCTCGAAGGTCGATGCCGCGGGCCTGTGCCATGTTCTGCTCGTCCAGCAGCACCCAGACAGGGGCACGGGTCCGGGAGCGCAGTTCGGTCAGGAAGCCCTCGGTGCTGCGATCCGGGGTGCGGGCCAGGGAACAGACGGCCACCACCACGGCGGGGTCCGGCTGCAGGCTCTGCGCCGCGGCCAGGACATCCCGCCGCGTATGCCGGTCGTCCACCTGACCCAGGGGGATCCAGTCCGGTCGTCTGTGATGCTGGATCCAGTGGCTGTCGGCTTTCTCCAGTTCAAAGCCCAGCAAGGCCAGGGCGCCCCCCCCATGTCGCTCTCGATGGCGGAGGGGCTCGGGGGGGTGGATCAGGGTCAGCGGCGGCGGGTCCACGACCCCCAGGCGCTGGGAGTTGGGCAGCAGTCGGTGCGCGAGGCGGGCATAGCCCGGGCTGGCCAGGTCCAGCCGCAGGCTTCGGCGGGCTCGGCGTGCCATGAGGGCGCACCACAGGCCCAGGCCCAGTCTGGGCAGCAGGCCATAGAACAACAGGCTACCCAGCAGCCAGCTTGACCACTGCACCCGCCCCAGGGCGTCTTCGGTGACGCCCAGCCGGCTGGCGCGGATCAGTGCCTCATCGGGCATGGGCAGCCCCAGCCAGCCCGGCAACAGGCCCAGGGCGGTGATCAGGCCGACGAAATGATCTTCGGCCAGCAGGGTGGTGCCCCAGACAAAATCATACTGGCGTACGCTCAGGGCCCACAGGCACATGAACAAGGCTCCGGCGGTGAAGGCCGACCAGATGAGGTGGGTGAGGGTGCCTGCAGACCAGCGTCCCAGGCCATTGCGGCTCATGAGCTGGAGCAGGGCGCGGATGGCCAGCACCGGTGCCTGACCCCGGACAATGCGCCGTGCCAGTCCCCCGCCCAGGCCCAGCACCCCCTGACCCAGCAGGCCGCCGCCGCCGCGGGGGCGGACCAGCATGATCAACGCCCACAGCAGCAGCATGAGAAGCTGCACGCCCAGCAGGCTGCCCAGGGTCCAGAGGATGTTGATCTGGGAACTGCCCGCCACCAGCGGCGCCGCCAGGGCCGCCCCCGCCGCCGCCATGCCGCTCAGGCCCGTGAGCAGCAGGATCAGCGCCAGTATCCACCCCGCCAGGGCGCGGGCGCCGCTGAGGGATTCATGCACCTGGATCCCCAGGCGCGTGGCCCCCGCGCGTACCAGCACACGATGTTCCAGATCTCCCGCGGCGTCACGCCCTGCCTGCCAGGCCGGCGTCTCATCGATCACGCGGCCGGCACTATCCTCATGCAGGCGCACCGCCTCGGCGACGAGACGGTCGGTGAAGCGGTCATGGGGGGCTGGGCTCGCCCTGTCGGAAATATGGGTATTCATTGCCGGCACACTATAAGGCCAGGTCCCCTGGACGCCAACCTGAGCGCAAGGCAATTCGACACGGTGTCGTCCCCTAGGACAGGCAGAGGCCATGATTATGTCATTGATCGACCGGGTCGCGTCAGTTGCCCGCTTGGGGCCGGTAATGTTTAGATGCCTCTCTCTCCCAGTCCCCTGCCGTCACTCCCGCGAAGGCGGGAGTCCGGGATTTTCAGTCCGTGACTGGATTCCCGCCTTCGCGGGAATGACGTGTCTGGCGGGAATGACGTATCCAGAATATCCCTTGAATCCAGAACACCCCTTATGAAATGGAAGCCGATATGTTTCGATGGTTGCTGATCCTGTTGGGCGGGTTGCTGTCCCTGGTGCTTGTGGCGGGCCTGTTGGGACCTTTTCTGGTTTCGCCCGGGCCGCTCCCCGGGCTGTCTTCGGCAACGGAGGCGGCCCTGCCGGAGAGTCGTTTCCTGACCATCCCCCATGACGGCACGGACGGTCTGCAGATCCACTATCTGGCTCGGGAACAAGAGGGCGTCGAGGGACCCGTCTTGGTACTGCTTCATGGCTTCACCTTCAACGCCTTCACCTGGAACCAGGTGATGGATGATCTGGGCGAGGTGGGCAGGGTGCTGGCCTATGACCAGGTGCCCTATGGACTGAGCGCCAAGCCGGTGCGGGGGGAGTGGTCCGCCAGCAATCCCTTCACCAAGGCCGCGGCGTTGGAGCACTTGTTTGCCTTTCTGGATGCCAAGGGGGTGGAACAAGCGGTGCTGGTAGGTAATTCCTCCGGCGCCACCCTGGCCATGGAGGCGGCCCTGAGCCGGCCCGAACGGGTAAGCGGGCTGGTGCTGGTCAATCCCTGGGTCTATGTGAACCGGCCCAGCTTTCCCGCCGCGGTGGCGGAGCTACCTCAGCTGCGGCGTCTTAATCTGTTGTTGGCTCGCCGGATGGGGGGCAGCGGCGCGCTGCTGGACCTGTCCTACCATGACCCGGACCGCATCACCGACGAGCGCCGGGCACTGACCACCTTGCACACCCGGGTGCGGCACTGGGATCTGGCCTGGGGGGAACTGTTCGTGCGCGCCATGTCCAGCCCGGTGGATGTCAGCGCCCATCTGGCCGACATCCGTCAGCCGGTCCTGGTGATCATCGGCGAGCAGGACCGGGTGGTGGCCCCGGAGGACTCCCGCCGCGCCGCCCTGGCCCTGCCCGCAGCGGCCTGGGTCAGGGTGCCCGACTGCGGTCATGTGCCCCAGGAGGAATGCCCGGAGGCGGTGGTGTCGCTGGTGCGCCGGTGGCTGCAGGCCCCGGCGACCTCACCATGAGCCGCTGCGGATGACCCCCACGCCGATGCCCTCGATGTCCAGGAACTGGCTGCGCAGGTCCACGTCAATGGGCCGGTAGTCGGGATTTTCCGGCTTCAGCCGGACCCGGTGACCTTCCCGTTCAAAGCGTTTCACCGTCACCTCGTCTTCCAGGCGGGCCACTACGATCTGGCCGTTGCGGACCTCGCTGGTGCGATGGACCGCCAGCAGGTCCCCGTCCAGGATGCCCGCCAGGCGCATGCTGTCACCCTGGACCCGCAACAGATAATCCGGGCGGGGACGAAACAGGCGCGGGTCCAGCTGGTAATGATCCTCGATATGCGCCTCGGCCAGAATGGGTTCTCCGGCGGCCACCCGTCCTACCAGGGGCAGCCCCGGTCCTTCCCGGAGCCGGATGCCTCGGGAGGTGCCGGCCAGGATCTCGATGGCCCCCTTGCGCGCCAGGGTGCGCAGGTGGCACTCGGCGGCGTTGGGGGAACGAAAGCCGAAGGCCCGCATGATCTCTTCCCGGGTGGGCGGCATGCCGTTGGACTGCAGGCAGTCCCGGATGAAATTGAGGATTTCCGTCTGGCGGGGGGTGAGCTTTTCCATGACACAGCTTCTCGTTCACTGGCCCTGGGATCCCGGGCTGACGGGTCACGGGTTCAGGCGCCTTCGGTCGGTTGGCGGGAGTATATCTTTGCACAGTAGGCCAAGCCCCGGTCCCTTGCAAGTCGTGGTCAGCACATCAGTCGCTTGCGCAGCAGTCTCGTGGCCACGGCCAGCCCCACCAGGCCATAGACCAGCATCACCGACAGGTGCAGCACTACCTGGTTCGGCCAAGCCCCGGTCAGCAGGGGGCGCACGATCTCCACCACATGGACCAGGGGCAGAATCCAGGCCAGGGCCACCACGGCGCCGGGGAGCTGTTCCAGGGGAAAGAAAACCCCGGAGAGCAGCAGCATGGGGGTGACCGCCAGGGTGAAATAGTAGAGGAAGAAGTCGTAGCTGCGGGACACGGCGGTGACGATCATGGCGCAGGCACCGAAGCAAAAGCCCGCCAGCAGGATGACCGGCAGGGCCAGCAAGGCGCGCAGATCACTCACCAGACCCAACACGGCGGCCACCAGCAGGATGGCGCCGCCACTGAAGAGGGCCTTGGTGGCGGCCCAGACGATCTCGCCCAGCACGATGTCGTCCAGATTGAGGGGGGCGCCCAGCATACCGTCCCAGGTCTTTTGTTCCGACATCCGGGTATAGGCGGAGTACATGCCCTCGAAGCTGGCGGTGTACATGGCGCTGGAGCAGACGATGCCCGAGGCCAGAAAGACCATATAGGGCAGTTCGCCCAGATCCCCCACCAGACGACCGAAGCCGTAGCCGAAGGCCAGCAGGTAGAGTACCGGCTCGCCGAAATTGCCCAGGATGGAGGGCACCATGATCTTGCGCCAGACCCGCAGGTTGCGGCGCCAAACCGGGATGAATCGCAGGCTGAGCCTGGGCAGCGGATAAGCAGGCATGTCAGTCTCTCAGTTCATGGCCGGTGAGCTTCATGAAGACGTCTTCCAGGTTGGCGGGGCGGTGCAGGTACCGGATGCCGGCCTGTTCCAGTGCGGCGGTCAGGGGCGCGGCCTGCAGGGTATAGATCAGGGCCAGGTCCCCCATGCGCCAGAGCCGCGCCGACAGATCCCCGGCCTGTGCCTCCAGCCAGGCCATTGCCGCCGGTCCATTGAGTTCCAGCACATGGGGTTCGATATGGGCACGGATCAGGGCCTGGGGCGATCCCTGGGCCACCACGCGGCCCTGGTCGATGATGGCCAGGCGATCACACAGCCGCTCTGCTTCCTCCATGTAATGGGTCGTGAGGATCAGGGTGGTGCCGCCCCTGAGCAGTCCGCGCAAGCATTGCCAGATATGGTGCCGGGCCTGGGGATCCAGGCCCGTGGTAGGCTCGTCCAATACCACCAGCTCGGGGCGGTTGATGAGGGCGCGGGCCAGGGTCAGGCGCCGCTTCATGCCGCCGGAGAGGGCAGTGATGGGGGCCTCCCGGCGCGACTCCAGGCTGGCGAATCGGAGCAGTTCCTCTACCCGCTCACGGCGGACCTGTCCTTTGAGACCGAAATAGTCGGCGTAGGTGTGGAGATTTTCCCGCACGGTGAAGTCCGGATCCAGGGTGTCGAACTGGGGCACGATCCCCAGTCGCCGGCGGGCCTCCCGCGCCCGTTCGGGGATGGGTTCACCAAGCACGGACAGCGTGCCCCCATCGGGCGGCGTCAATCCCAGCAGCATGCGCAGGGTGGTGGTCTTGCCGGCGCCGTTGGGGCCCAGTAGGCCGAAGCATTCGCCTGGCTGGACCGTGAGGTCGATATGATCGACCACCGTGCGGCCGTCATAGCGCTTGACCAGCCCTCTGGCTTGGGCAACGGGGGCGGGGATAGAGGGGGGATTGAGCGGGTCCATGTGGGGCAAGGCAATCCTTACGGGTCTTGGGGCGTTGGACAGGCTAACCTATCGGCGGACATTTTTGTCGGTCCCGCCCCGGTGAAGGGGGGATGTCGTCAGACAGCAAACCCTGGGGGAAATATCCAGGGAGAGAGAATATCCAGAGATGTTCTGAATCCGTCATTCCCGCGTAAGGGGAATCCAGTCACGGGCACAGGCCGACACGCTTTGACTCCCGCTTTCGCGGGAGTGACGGTAAAGGTTCGCGGGAGTGACGGTAAAGGGAGTGACGGGAGCGACGGCACAAGGATGTGTTCGGTGCTTCTCCCGTTTTTTTCAATAACGCTGAGGGAGAGTTTTTCAATGACGCTGAAAATCGGCTGTATCGGTCTGGGCATCATGGGGCGCCCCATGGCGGGGCACTGGCTGGCGGCGGGGCATGACATCACCGTCTGGGCCCGTCGCCCGGAGACCGTGACCGCCCTGGTGGGGCAGGGTGCCCATCTGGCCGACAGTCCTGCGGATCTTGCCCGGCAGGTGGATGTGGTCTTCACCAACGTATCCGATACACCGGACGTGGAACAGGTCCTGCTGGGGCCTGAGGGCGTGGCCGCCGGTGCCCTTCCGGGCCTGATCGTGGTGGACCACAGTACCATCTCGCCCACGGTCACACGCCGGCTCGCCGACACCCTGGCCGCACAGGGGATTCATCTGCTGGATGCGCCGGTGTCCGGCGGTGAGCGCGGGGCCGTCGACGGCACCCTGACCATCATGGTGGGTGGCGAGACCGCCATCCTGGAGCGGGTACGACCGCTGCTGGAAGTGGTGGGGCGGACCATCACCCATGTGGGTGGTCATGGTGCCGGTCAGTTCACCAAGGCCTGTAATCAGCTCATCGTCGCCCAGACCATGGTGGCCGTGTCCGAAGCCATCAGTCTGGCGGAGGCGGCCGGGGTGGACCCGGCGGCCATGCGCGAGGCCCTCATGGGCGGTTTGGCCTATTCCCGGGTGTTGGAGGTGCACGGGGAGCGCATGATCCGGCGGGAGTATCCCCCGGGCTTCAAGGCCCGCCTGCACAACAAGGACATGGCCATCGTCCTGCAGGCGGCGGCGGATCTGGGTCTGCCCCTGCCGGGCACCGCCCTGTCCGCCCAGTGGATCAGTGCCGCTGTGGGACTGGGGCATGGGGAGGAGGATTCTGCCGTGGTGGCCGAGGTACTGCGACGGCTGGCGCCGCCGGGACCCGTGAACGGCGGCGGGCACTGAACGCGCCGTGACACAGCCGAACCGGGATGGGGATACAATGTCCATTGAGCAGATGATCAGATATCGGAGCGAACGTGACCCCGCCTGAAGCCCCCCAGCCGTCTTCCATCGACCCGGAGGAGGTGGCCCGTTATACCGCACTGGCGGATCGCTGGTGGGACGAGAGCGGTCCCTTCTGGCCTCTGCATACCCTCAACCGGCTGCGCACCGACTACATTTGCGACCGGCTCTGCGCCCACCTGGGCCGCGATCCGTCGGTGCCCCGTCCCCTGGAGGGCCTGCGCCTGCTGGATATCGGCTGCGGCGGCGGCATCCTCAGCGAGTCCATGGCCCGTCTGGGCGCCCGGGTCGAGGGGGTGGACGTGACCGAAAGGAACATTGCCGTGGCCCGGCTGCATGCCGAGCGTTCCGGACTGGATATCCATTACGAGTCGGTGCCGGTGGAGACCCTGGCCGCCCGCAAAGAACAGTACGACGTGGTGCTGAACATGGAAGTGGTGGAGCATGTGGCGGATCTGCCGGGCTTCATGGCTGCCTGCAACCGGCTGGTCAGGCCGGGGGGACACAGCTTTATCGCGACCATCAACCGCAACCCGGTGTCGTTCATCGTGGCCATCCTGGGGGCGGAATACATCCTGCGCTGGTTGCCCCGGGGCACCCATCAGTGGCGCCGCTTTCCAAAGCCCTCGGAACTGGAGGCGCTGCTGGCGCCGTACGGCCTGCAGGTACTGGAGCGGACCGGCGTCAGGGTCAATCCCTTCAACCGCGGCATGCACCTCACCGGCTACATGGGGGTGAACTACATGCTGATGACAACCCGGACTCCCGCTTTCGCGGGAGTGACGGAATTGAGGAGTCGCACATGTGGTGGTTCGTGATCGGATATGCTCTGGGCCATGTGGGTTTCCTGCTGGGGTCCATGCCCGTCATCGTGGCGGGCGGCGTGCTGTTTCTCTACGGGGCCTACGTGGTGGTCTACGGCCGGGACGGGCGGGAGTGACCTTTCCTGGACGGTGATCGACGGGGCCGGCTTGTTCCCGGGTTGGCCCATGGCCTATATTCACCTCCATGACGATCTCGCCGGAATCCGTGTTCAAGGCCCTGTCCGACCCCACCCGCCTGCGGTGCCTGGTCCTCCTTACCGAGGAAAATTCTCTGTGCGTGTGCGAGCTTACCCACGCCATCGGTGTGCCGCAGCCAAAGATGTCCCGACATCTGGCCCTGCTGCGGGAAAGCGGCCTGGTGGCCGATCAGCGCCGGGGGCAGTGGATCTTCTACCGCATCAACCCCGCGTTGCCGGTCTGGGTGCGGGAAGTGCTGCGGCAGACGGCCCAGGCCTGTGCCGACAAGGGACCCTACACCGGCGACCGGACGCGCCTTGACAGCATGGGCGGCCGCCCCGAGAAAGGGTGTGCCGCCTGAGCTAGAAATCCCGTCTTTCCCAGAGATCCCGTCGGTCCTTGCGCCGGTCCCTGCCGGACCTGCGCGGATCTTTTTCGAGTTCGAAACGGATCATTTCCCTGCGATCAGGCTGTTTGCGCCGCTCTCCCCGGCGCCGTTCGGGGCCGGTATAGGGTTGCGGGTTGTCCGCGGACGTGGGTTTCTCGCTCACTGATCACCTCCTTCGGGACAAGGCCCGCCCCAAGGGCGGGCCGTGGATGCTTGAGGGCCTGGCTTATGCCTTGCCGCGTAACTGCGAGATTTCCTGCCGCAGGGCCGAGATCTCATGGCGCAGGGCCTTGAGATCTTCGTGAAGCTGCACGTTTTCCGCATGGACCACCTCTTCAATGGCGTCATGCTCGAATTTCTGCTGTTCTTCCTGCATGGACTGCATGGTGTTCACGATGATGGCGATGAACAGGTTAAGTATGGTGAACGTGGCAATCAGGATGAAGGGCACGAAGAACACCCAGGCCCAGGGGTAGGTTTCCATCACCGGACGGGAGATGCCCATGGACCAACTTTCCAGGGTCATCACCTGGAACAGGGTGTACATGGAGCGACCCAGATGACCGAACCAATCCGGGTAGGAATAACCGAACAGGCCCGTGGCGATCACCGCAAACACATAGAACAACAGGATCAGCAGCCCGAAGATGGACAGGATGCCGGGAATGGCCTTGAGCAGTGCCTCGACGATGAAGCGCAGCTTGGGCACCATGGAGACCAGGCGCAGCACACGCAGAATACGCAGCACGGCCAGCGGGCCGGTGGTGGGGATCAGGGCAATGGTCACCACCAGGAAATCGAACACGTTCCAGGGGCGCCGGAAAAAGCCCAGGCCCTGGGCATAGAGCTTGAGCAGGATCTCCACCACGAACACCCCGAGGATGACCCGGTCGGCACCTGTGAGCCAGGGACCTGCCAGTTCCATCAGTGTAGGTGAGGTGGCCAGGCCGAGTATCGCGGCATTGATCAGGATCAGGATGATGATCAGGCGCTGAATGGGCGCAGATTCGATGAAGGCGCCCACTCGGGCGCGAAGGCCGGCCTCGGCTTGCATGTTAGAGTACTCCCGGGTACTGTGTTGCGGCTGGAAAAACGGGCCGGGGCGGCCCGAGCGTGGGGCAGATTAATGAAATCCGCCCTCCGGCACAATCATCAGGGGCATGGAATCAATCCAGTTGCATGCCTTGCAGGCTGTGCTTGAGCACGTCGGCGGAGTCATGCATGCCCTTGAGTTCTTCTTCATTGATCAATGGGGCAACCTGGGCCTCGATCCCCTCCCGGCCAACGATGCAGGGGATGCTCAGACAGACATCCGCCAGGCCATAGGTCCCGGCCGGGTTGACGCTCACCGGCAGGACGCTTTTCTGATCCTCCAGGATCACACTGATCAGGTGGCTGATCACCAGGCCGATGGCGGTGTTGGTGTAGCCCTTGCGTGCAATGATGTCGTAGGCGGCATTTTTCACCCCCTGGAACAGGCGCTGCATGGCTTGGGCATCGAAATCCCGACCGTTGATGGTCTGCTGATGGATGCTCAGTCCTCCTACCCTCGCGGTGCTCCAGACCGGGACTTCCGAATCACCATGTTCTCCCATGATATAGGCGTGGACGGAGCGGGGGTTCACCCCGTAGTAATCCCCCAGGGCCGCCCGGAAGCGGGAGGTATCCAGCATGGTGCCGGTGCCGATGACCCGTTCCGGAGGGCGCCGACTCAGGTGCTGCATCACGTAGGTCAGGATATCCACTGGATTGGTGGCAATGACCAGGACCGCGTCGGGGGCGTGTTGATCCAGATGGGCGGCGATTTCCCTGAACACGGCGGTATTGCGGTTGAGCAGTTCCAGGCGGGACTCCCCCGGTTTCTGGCTGACCCCAGCTGTGATGACGATCACGCCGCACTCGGATAGATCCGGGAAGTCTCCCGCCAGGACCGAAACCCGGCCCACCAGGGATTGCCCGTGCATCAGATCCATGGCCTCACCTTCGGCCCGCCGCCGATCCTGGTCCACCAGGATGATGCGGCCGGTGATCTGTTGCTGGAACAGGGAGTAGGCGGCGGCGACACCCACGTTACCCGTGCCAATGATACCCACGTTGCTGAGTCTGCCCATCTGCGATGCCTCCAAAGATGCTTTACACTCTCAAAACGTCGACGATTTGCCTTTTATCGACATGGTGCGGGTCTTCCACGACCCACGGCCGGGAAGGTGCATCCCGGCGTGGCT
>NZ_JAJNQM010000034.1:0-34361 GCF_022227785.1 Ectothiorhodospira lacustris
CAGGGCGGTAAAATAGCTGGACTCATAATCCAGCGAGCCATCCACCAGCTTCTTGGGCATCTGCAGCAGATCCGAGTCCACCCCCTGACCGGCGTACAGGGTCAGATCCCGAGCCGGTGCGTCGGCGGCTGCGGCGGGTCCATGCCATAGCCCGCTTACCACAAGCAGGCAGCAGAGCAGGGCGGTGGCAAGGTGTTGGCTGGAGAAGGATAAAGTCCCGCACAAGCCGGCCCGGCAGGTGGATCCTTTCAACATGGACGTTTCTCTCACCCCGTGGACGAAGGCAGGTTTCTAACCTGATCCCTGCAAGGGGTCAAGTTGTGCTCACCAAATGCCTTCGTGCAGGCCGTCATTCCCGTGACCGAGGGTTCTGGGCTCCCGCTTTCGCGGGAGTGACGAGTGAAGAAGTCATTCGGCAGGTCGTCATTCCCGCGCAGGCGGGCATCCAGGCATCAGATCCGTCATTCCCGCGAAAGCGGGAATCCAGCCGGGGATGAAAAAGAAAACCCAATTCTGTGGTGCACTGCAAAGCACCATTTCGGATCAGGATGCTATACTGTCGGCAAATTTTACCCTCCATGGATCGAGGGCCGGTCGGAATCCCCGCGGCTCCTATTCTCAACGGTTGAGAGGTCGTCGTGCTGTCGCAATTTTCGGGCAAGCGTGTACTTTTGCTGCAGGGGCCCATGGGGCCTTTCTTCTGGCGCCTGAGAAAAGATCTGGAGGCTGCCGGAGCCGAAGTGGACAAGATCAACTTCTGTGCCGGCGACCAGCTGTTCTATCCGTTCCGTGCCATCAATTATCGCGGCACCCTCAAGGACTGGCCGGATTACCTGGCCGGCCTGCTGGCGGATCGCGGTTACGATGCCGTGATGCTCTTCGGTGACTGCCGTCCCTATCATGCCGTAGTGCCCCACGTCATCCGTTTTCTCAAGGTCCGTCTGTACGTATTCGAGGAAGGGTACCTGCGTCCGGATCACATCACCCTGGAGCAGGACGGGGTGAACAGCTACTCCTCCTTGCCGCGGGACCCGGATCACTACCGTCGTTTCGCGCCCCACGAGGTGGAAACGGCCACCTGGGCCCGCGCCACCAGTCCGGTGTTGCGGGCGGGCATCTATGCCACACTTTATTCCATTGCCAGCCACGTCCTGATCCGTCGCTTTCCCGGCTATGAGCACCATCGCCCCCTGCATCCACTGTCCGAGGCCTTTGTCTGGACCCGGAGCCTGTGGCGCAAGCACTGGTTCAAGCTACGGGAACACAAGGTGGCTCAGTCACTCCAGGATGCCCCGGCGGGGAGTTTCTTCCTGGTCCCGTTGCAGACCCACAACGATGCCCAGATCCGGGTCCATTCCGATTTTCGCGACATCCCGACCTTTATCGAAGACGTGATGCGCTCCTTCGCCGAACATGCGCCGGCGGATCAGCGCCTGGTCATCAAGCATCACCCCATGGACCGGGGCTATCGGGAATATGGCCCGCTCATCCGCCGTCTGACCGACAAATATCGACTCCAGGGGCGGGTTGACTACGTGCACGACGTCCATCTGCCCATGCTGCTGGAGCGCGCCCGCGGCACTGTGGTCATCAACAGCACCGTGGGCCTGTCTTCCATCCTGCACGGCACCCCGGTGTGCGTACTGGGTGACCCGGTTTATCACATGCCGGGGCTGACCCATCAGGGTACCCTGCACAGTTTCTGGAACAACCCCGGGGAAGTGGACAAGGCGTTGTTCAAGCGGTTTCGTGCCTGGCTGCTGGCCCATAACCAGGCCAACGGGAATTTCTATCAGCCCCTGCCGGGCCTGAAGGGACATACCGGCGTCACTTGGCCGCCACTATTGGGCGCGGAAGCGCTTGCCACGGACTCGGATCTGGACCGGGCGCGGGAACGGCGTCAGCAGCGCAATCTGCGCCCCGGCACGGCGGTACTGGGGAAATGTGCCCAACCGGTGTCCGGAAAGGTGGTCTGAGCTTCGACTTCCCCTCATCCCCGACCCTTCTCCCCCCGGGGGAGAAGGGGGTGTCTTTTCATGCAAAGACCTCCGCCTTCACCAGCGGCACGCCTTCCTGGTCTTTCCCCGACAGCACCGGCTCCCCCTCAAAAGGCCAGGCAATCCCGATCTTCGGATCACTCCAGGCAATGCAGCGCTCACACTCCGGCGCATAGAAATCCGTGGTCTTGTAGAGAAACTCGGCCACCTCGCTCAAGGTGAGGAAACCATGGGCAAACCCGGGCGGGATCCACAGCTGCCGCCGGTTCTGCGCGGACAGCACGGCACCCACCCATTGCCCGAAGGTGGGGGACGAGCGACGAATATCCACCGCCACATCAAACACCTCCCCCTGAACCACCCGCACCAGCTTGCCCTGGGCATGAGGCGGCAACTGATAGTGAAGCCCCCGCAGTACCCCCTTCGCCGAGCGTGAGTGGTTATCCTGCACGAACTCAGCCTGTACCCCGACGGCAGCCTCGAAGGCCCGGGCATTGAAGCTTTCGTAAAAAAAACCCCGCTCATCTCCGAACACCCTGGGCGTCAACAGCACCACCTCGGGAATGGCCAGACGCTTTGCCTCCATTATCACACCTCCGTCTGGAGCAGGTTCATCAGATACCGTCCATAGCCCGTCTTGGCCAGGGGCGCGGCCAGAGCTTCCAGCTGTGCCCCATCAATCCAGCCGGCCCGGAAACAGATCTCCTCCGGACAGCACACCTTCAGGCCCTGCCGCTGCTCAATGGTGGCAATGAACTGCCCGGCATCCAGCAGACTGTCATGGGTACCGGTATCCAGCCAGGCATAGCCGCGGCCCATGATCTCCACATGCAGCTCACCCTGTTCCAGATATCGTCGGTTCAGGTCGGTGATCTCCAACTCCCCCCGGGCCGAGGGCCGCAGGCCCCGGGCCAGTTCCACCACCTGCTGGTCATAGAAGTACAGCCCGGTCACGGCATAACTGGACTTGGGACGCGAGGGCTTTTCCTCCAGGGAGAGCACCCGCTGGTCCCGGTCGAATTCCACCACCCCGTAGCGTTCCGGATCCTGCACATGATAGGCAAACACCGTCGCGCCCCGGGTCCGCTCCATGGCGCTTTTCAGCATGGGCGGCAGGTCATGGCCGTAGAAGATATTGTCCCCCAGCACCAGGGCGGAGAGATCATCACCGATGAAATCGGCGCCGATGGTGAAGGCCTGTGCCAGACCGTCGGGGCTGGGTTGCACCGCGTAGGAAAGCTGAATACCCCACTGGCTGCCGTCCCCCAACAGCTGCGAGAAGCGTGGGGTATCCTGGGGGGTGGAGATGATCAGGATCTCCCGAATCCCCGCCAGCAGCAGGATGCTGAGGGGGTAGTAGATCATCGGCTTGTCATAGACGGGCAGCAGCTGTTTGGACACAGCCAGGGTCGCGGGATGAAGCCGGGTGCCGGAGCCGCCGGCGAGGATGATGCCTTTGCGCTTCTGGATCATGGTGCCTCGCATGGTTTATGGCAGGGGGAGATGTCTGGATTCTAAAGCGTTCTCTTCAAAATCAATCATTTCTGCATCCCAATCCGTCATTTCCATACCCCAAATCCGTCATTCCCCCGCCTGAATCAGTCATTCCCCACACCCAATCCGTCATTCCCGCTCCTGAATCCGTCATTCCCGCGAAAGCGGGAATCCAGGTGATGGACTGGGAATTCTGGGCTCCCGCCTTCGCGGGAGTGACGGCAAGTGGCATCGCGGGAGTGACTGCAGGGGCATCGCGGGAGTGACAGTAGGGCGCCATCATTGGGATGACGGCAGGGGGCCATGACGGGAGTACCCATCAGCCAGCCTCGCCACCGTCTCCCTGGCCTTCGCCGCCAGCGCCATCCGCAGAGCCTCATCGCCGGCCAGCGCCAGGATCGATTCCGCCCAGGCCGCCTGATCCAGCGGCACCACCCACCCATCGACCCCATGGGAAATTACGGCCACGCAGGCTGACCCCGGCGAATACACCCCCGCCGCCCCACAGGCCGTGATATCAAACACCTTGGTGTGGGAACGCGCCCGATTGAACGGCAGATCCAACTGCGGCACCAGCCCGATATCCCGCTGGGCCGACGCCAGAAACCCCCCATAGGCCGGCCAGCGCATGGGGTGCACCACCGTCACCCGAGGTAGCCCCCGATACAGCCGGTAGACATCCCGGCCGCCGACGATCTCGAAATACACCCGCTCATCCCGCGCCAACACCGTCTCCATCACCGGTCGCAACCAGCGGATCTCGGCCTGATGGGACGCAGAACCATGGTAAAACACCCGGCACATGGATGCCGGCGGCGGCACGGGGCAGGGCAGCACCAACTCCGGTTGCCAGTCGGCATACTTCTGCTGCAGATAAGGGGTGGACACCCACAGTCTCGCCCCCCGTTGGCGCAGCCAGTCCCGGTGCCGTGCCGCCAGGTGCCAGAGCTTGGCCCGATACCGCCAGGGCATGCCCGCCGAAGCCCGAACATCCAGCACATCGTCATCCATGAACAGCACCAGATGCGCGACATGTCCATGGGCATGCTCCAGCAATCGGCGCCAGGCAGGGGGGATGTAACGCACGAACACCACCGTCGCCCCCTGGAGCGCCTCGATGGATGGGATATCCGAGAACCGGCAACGCCGGACGGCTTCCCCCCCGGCCCGCAATGCCGGGAGCACGAAAAAATCCGAGGAGGGATTGGGCTGTTCTTCCACCAGAAAGATCATCCGCCCCTACCACTCCCACACCATCGGCACCAGCAGCAGTGCCAGCGCCCCGGTCACCACCGTCAGCGGAATCCCTGCCCGCAGATAGTCGCTGAACCGATACCCGCCGGGACCGTACACCATCAGATTGGTCTGATACCCGAACGGCGTGGCAAAACTGGCCGAGGCCGCGAACATGATGATCACCGCAAACGGCAGCACGCTCACCCCCAGGTCCGCCGCCACCGCAAACGCGATGGGAAACATCAGGACCGCCGCCGCATTGTTGGTGATCAGCGACGTGAACAGGGCCGTCACCAGATACACCATCAGCAGATTCACCCAGGGATCCGTGCCCGCCAGCCCCGTCAGGGCCAGGGCGATCGATTGGGCCAGGCCGGTGTTCTCCATCGCCGCCGCCACCCCGAAGGCCGCCGCGATGGTCAACAGCACCGACCAGTCCAGGCTGCTGCGGGCGGAGAACATGCTCACGCAGCCGGTCAATACCATCAGCCCTGCCGCCGCCAGCGCCGCTTCCAGCATGCTCAACAGCCCCAGGGTGGCGCTGCCCACCATGGCCGCCAGGATCCCCACCGCCACCAGCGCCCGGTCATGGCGCGGCGCCACCGAATCCTGCACCTGGCTCATCAGGAAAAAATCCCGCCGATTGCGGTTCTGGGCCAGAAAACTCGGCCCCGCCTCCACCAGCAGAGTATCCCCCGGCCGCAACACCACATCCCCCAGCTTGCCCCTGAGCCGCTGGCCGTTGCGGGCCGCCGCGATCACCACCGCGTTGTAACGGTTGCGAAACTTCCCGTCACGGATGGTCATCCCCACCACCGGACAGGTATTGGACACCACCACCTCCAGCAAGGCCCGGTCCGAACGCCGGCCATCCAGCTTGAACACCTGATCGGTGGCCGGCGTCAGCCCACGAATCCGCTGCAGATCCACCATGGACTCCACCACCCCTACGAAGATCAGCCGGTCTCCGGCCCGCAGCACCTCCTGGGGCGACACCGCCGGGATCAGGGTGCCGTCCCGATCCAGTTCCATGAGAAAGCCGCCGGGCAAGTGCCTCAGACCGGCCTCCTCAATAGTCTGGCCCACCAGGGGGCCACCGGCCTCGACGATCATCTCCAGGGTATATTCTCTGGGGTCATTGATCTCACTGATGGCCGGTCTGCGATCCGGAAACAGCCAGCGATTGCACAGGATCATGAACGCCAGTCCCACCAGGGCCACCGGCACCCCCACCCAGGCGATGTCGAACAGCCCCAGCCCGTCGCCGGTCTGCTCCAGCAACAGGCCGTTCACCACCAGGTTGGTGCTGGTGCCGATCACCGTCACGGTGCCCCCCAGGATGGCGGCAAAGGACAGCGGCATCATCAGGCGGGACACCGGCAACTGAAACTTGCGCGCCCACTCGCTCACCGCCGGGATCAGCATGCCCACCACCGGAGTGTTGTTCAAAAAGGCGCTCATGATGGCGACCGGTCCGGTCAGGCGCACCTGTGCCCGCATCAGGTTGGTCGGGCGCCCCAGCAGGCGATTGACGATCCACTGGATCCCCCCGGTCTCCCGCAGCCCGGAGACCACGATATACAGCGCGGCCACCGTGATCACCCCCTGGTTGGACAGCCCGGCGAAGGCCTCGCCGGGGGAGATGATGCCGGTCAGCAGCAACAGCACCACCGCCCCGAAAAAGACGAGATCCGGCGCCGCCCGGGTGAGGGTGAGCACCGACAGCATGCCGACCACAATGGCGGCGGTGAACCAGGCTTCCAGTGGCATGGGATGAGTCTTTTAATAGTATGGCGGGAGAAGTGTTCTGGCACTGGAATATACAGCAAGAGGGGAGGGCGTGCCGGAGGCGGGGGCGGGGGCGGGGGCGGGGGCGGGGGCGGGGGCGGGGCGGCTTCCGCGCCAACGCACCGGAAAACGCGCGTTTTGTCGAACCATTGCCAACGTGGCCGTATCGGTCGCATCCCGGGTCGTCACAGTCCGGCATCCCCGTTTTAAAATCTGTCATTCCCGCAAAAGCCTTCTTGCCGTCATTCCCGCGAAAGCGGGAATGACGGCAGTCTTTGGGACTGACGGCAGTCTTCATACGGCGAACACATGAAGGCGTTTGACGGGACTGGGACGAGTCCGCCACCAAGACCAGCACCCTGCTGGCCATGATGAAGGCCCTCAACTGCGCCAGATACGCGCCGGCTATGCCCAACGCCCGGAAGCCTTCCCCCAGAGCATCGTCCTGTGCGGCGTGCGGGACGTGCGCGGCTACCGCCTGCATCAGGAAGGCGCCCAGGTGATCACCGGCGGCAGCGCCTTCAACATCAAGGCCAAGTCACTGCGCATGGGTAATTTCACTCAGGATGAATGCAGCATCCTGTGGCAACAGCACACCGACGACACCGGGCAGCCCTTCGATCCCGCCATCTTCCCGGAGCTATGGGAAGACACGCGCGGCCAGCCCTGGCTGGTAAACGCCCTGGCAGAAGCCAGCCCGCAATTGCTCATGCAGGCCTTTCTGCAGCGCTTCGTCAACGGTGGCGGTCGCATCACTCGGGAATACGGCCTGGGCCGCAAGCGCACGGACCTGTTCATCGCGTTCATGAGCATCAGCAGGATCCGCTTCTTGGGGAAATCAGGCCCCAGGCAGCGAAAAGTCCACCCTTCTCAAAGCCGCCCCGGTGGTTTAACCTAAGCCACCCATTTACCCCTCCAAAAAAAGGACCACCGGGTGCCGCAAAGGGACACTGCCTGCGGTCCATTTTCGCTCGCGTGGGCGGTCTGTGACTGCCTGCTTTCTCTGGGCTTGCACAAAACCTGAGGCCTGAATGGTGACGATTGTTCAATCTGAACTCTCTCGGGAGGCCGTAAACCCGGCCTCCTCATAGTGCTGCCACGATGCCTTATCCCTTCCCGCCCTGAAAGACGGAGCTTCTCGCGCAAAATGATGAAAAAGTATTTTCATAAAAAAACAAGACCTACCGGAAATAAAGCAAAACCCATCGGGATGGTGGAAAAGATGACACCCACCCGCATCACCGGGTGGTTGCTTGATGAAGGCCGGGCCGAGATGCTGACGCTAAACATTGGCGGTCAGTCCCACACCTTGTCCATCTGCCGAACGGAGCGCCGGGACGTCGCTCAAACCCATGGCGCCCAACATCTTCAGGCAGGCTTTGAGGCGCCAGTGCCAGAGGATCTGGGACAGCTTTTGAAACAGATCGACAAAAACTCACCGGCGATCTGCCTGCAGTATGGGAGCGTTACCTTGCCGTTCGCTCAGGATGCACGGATTATCTCCCCCGTTGCCGGCCATCTTGAACGTTGTGACGCATTCCTCCTGGAAGGGTGGGTCGCTGTTGACGGACGCCGCCCAGCCAGCCTGCATCTAGTGTGCGACGGGAAGGAATACCCGCTCAAGCCCATTTGGCAAAGGCGCGAAGACGCAGCCGAGACAATCGGCGCGGAGGATGTGGACATTGGTTTCCAGGCCGAGTTGCCCGGTTATCTCTGGTCTGGTGAAACGGGGAAACCCAAGACATCAATAAGTATCGCGTTCAAGGCGGATGGCCACCTAGTGGGACGACCTATCCAGCTTTCAGTGGAACGGATTCGATCGTGGATCGAGGCGATCTGTCAGGTCGAGACAGCAGACCAATACCGTCTGTGCTGCGCCCTCGAATATGCTCACTATGCCAGGCTGCATTCCAGTCTGACGGCAACCGCCCGGCAAAGACTTACAGCCTTGGCGACGCGCTTTAACCTGAACGGATACATTGAGGTGGCAGATGAGGCGCTGCCGCAAGAGAGCACTGTGCCCTGGCACACGCGTCAACTGTGGGCAGCCCTGCGCGATCTGAATGCGCGCCTCACCGAAACCACCGACGCAGACGCTTTCTGGCGGGAAAGCATGGCAATAGCCGAGGGTTTACCGCGCCAGGTACGCACCCTGTTTTATGATTCCATCACACCCTCACTGTGTCGCCTGGACCGGCTCGACCGCCTGCTCACACGGGAGGATTGCGACCCCGAACGGTGGTTGGGTTGGGAGCATGGGACGGATGCCTGGTCGCTCAGCATCGCGCTTGCTGCTTGGTCGGCGCGCCGTCGTTTTGACAAGAGTACAGAAATCCTCTGGCGGCTTCCCAGTCACTTGCACCAGGGTTGGATTAATACCGAATGTCTGGATTACGCTGCTCGGCATGCGATGCAGGGGTTCATTACCGGTCGCCTAACCCATGCGAAAATCGACAAATTCATCTACGCTTACCTAGGCATGCTCAATGCCTTCCATGGCGACTGGTACAGCCGCCTGTATGACGAAGCCTTGTTGCAGGGTGCCCTGCACTTTTTGGAAGGCATGCCGCATTATGCCGACTGGTTGCACGGGGATCTCATCCGGGGCCTGCTCAAGCATTACGGGCTGCTGCCCCACTTTTGGCAGCGGCTCGAACCCTATGCTCAGCACCTTGCCGGTGATGCACTCTGGCAGCAAGCCAGGCAAGATGCCGAGTGTATCTTTGCCTGGCTTTCCGATTCCGCCGGACCAGGAGAGATGACGATCGTTGTCTCCGCGTTGCGCCGCTTCGATCGGTTGGGCAATCGGGATGCCCGTCGCTTTGCGCGCGAATGGACGGGGCCGCGCATGGAGGATATCAATCGCGATGTCGCCCACCCCGGACACCGGTTGCTCGATTTCCTGCTGGAAGAGCCTACCGAGGGCGTACGCTATGCGGCGTTCCCACTCACCCAGCCATCGTCTCTGGGTGAACGCTATCCCGCCTGTGGGGAAGTTTTGTTCGACACCCTGCGTGGCCTGACCCAGCGCCAGAAAGACCACGCCTTTGTGCGCCACCGCCGCTGGGGGGGGCGCGTGGCTGCCTTGGCCGAAGATTTGAGGCAGGATGAAAAAAACGCACAGGCCGAGGTAGACATCCTCTGGCAGCAGTGGATGGCCGAAGCCACTCAAGGGGACGCCCTCGCGCTCGACCTTGCCGCTTGGCTAACGGTGCACCCGGCCAGCACTCAGCGGGTGTCCGACATGACCGGTCGCCTGCTGGACCAGCTCGCCGTCTTGCCCGCCGGCAAGCTGCCACCACCGGCACCCTTGGTCGCGACGCTGGCCAGGCTGTTGCCCCACTTGTCGGGCGTGTATGCGGAAGATGTGGCCACCCTCATGGCCGAAAAGTCCGGCCCTGGCTTGCTCAAACTCCCCTTGGAGCAATCCTGCCTGCTCAAACAGACGCCCAGTACCTGGCCGGGCGATACGCTTGTGGTCATTTACTCCTGCCGCAAATACCTCGACAGCCGTGTCCAGACCATTCGCGAGACCTGGGTGCAGGATCTCAAGGCTCGCGGCATTCCCTACGTGATCCTTGTCGGTGACGGCAAGGATACAGTCGAGGGAGATGTCCTTGCCCTCAATGTTTCCGACCGTTACGAAGATCTGCCGCAAAAGACCCTCAAGCTCATCGACTGGGTCTATGAGCACACGGACTTCCAGTACCTCTACAAGATCGACGACGACTGTTACCTCGACGTGGCGCGCTTCTTCGAAAATCTGAGCTACCGCAAGCACCATTATTACGGCCGCGTGATCAGACGCGGCGAAGGCAGCATGGACCGGGCCTGGCACCAGAGCAAGTCACACACCGAGCATGCGCGAAAGACGCTGGATAAATCGCCCGAGCCTTCCGTCTATGCCGACGGTGGCGGCGGGTGGGTGCTTTCCCGCTGGGCCATGCGTGGATTGCGCGAAGCGCGCGCCACCGAAACCGGTCAGCGTCTGGTAGCGATTTCACTGATGGAAGACAAACTGGTGGGTGATTTGCTGGCGCTTCAGGGTATCTCCCCCAGTGATGAGGAGTACGAAAGCTACCAGCGTCGCCGCACCTTCGGGGCTGCCGTACCGGTGGGCATGTGGGAAAACCTGTTCTATCCCAACGCGGTGACGCCCACCGTGATGTGCCATCTTGATACCGATCGGGATCAGGCCTACGTGCGGCAATTGCAGGAAAGTCGGGAACTGTGGCCGAAAAGGCTTTGGCCTACCTGCGCGCCGGTACGGCTGGATGTGCAGTGGGCTGAACATGGGGCATTAGGCAGCGATCAACTGGAACTTCTTTTGCCACCAAGAAAGCTTGCTGGCATGCTATCCGAGGCGTCCCCCCTGGTGGTGGCTGTGATGCGTAATGAAATGATCCTGTTGCCACATTTTCTGGCCCATTACCGCCGCCTGGGAGTGGGTTGCTTTCTCATAGCTGATAACTGCTCCGACGACGGCACGCGCGAGTACCTGCTGGAACAGCCCGATGTGGCGTTGTTCTCTGCTGATACCGAGTACAAACATTCCCACTATGGCGTAGCCTGGCAACAGGCCCTGCTCGGCAATTTCTGCTTCAACCGTTGGGTGGTGCTGGCCGATGCCGATGAATTCCTGATCTACCCCGATTGCGAGGAACGTCCATTGCTCGACTGGCTGGCCGAGATCGAATCAACGGGCGCCAACGCGGTGCGCATCGGGATGGTGGACATGTACCCCTATGGCGATCTCGAAGAGGCGGATTTCACCCAACAAGCTCCCTTTCATGCCGCACCTTGGTTTGATGCCCAACCGTTCAAACCTTGGCGGCTAGGATTGGGGTATCACGGCAACGAACTGACGACCTACAACAGCGCGCTGCGGCATCGCATCGATCCTGTTGCCGAGCCTAATGCTTTTCTCTCGATGAAAACCGCACTTGTACGTTACCAGCCCTGGATGTACTTCGCCAAAGGATTGCACTACGCTTCCGGCGTCGACCTGGCCCCCCAATGGGCTTGGTTCGCTCACTTCAAGTACCATGCCGGTTTCAAGGCCAAAGTCGAAACGGAAGTGGCCCGCGCTCAGCACTTTGAAGGTGCCAAGGAATACCGGCGCTACCAGGCCATGCTTGCCGAGGGCAAGGGCCGCTTTGGCGCAGAAGATGTTTCGATCCCCTACACTTCGTCAGCAGATTTTCAGAACTTGACTCAGGAAGTCCGTAATGGCCAATGATTCCACTCCCTTCATCATCTGGACCCTTCGCCGCACTGGTGGCACCAATCTCACTGCCCGGTTGGTTGAACTGGCTGGACTCAAGTCTGCTCCTCACGAGCCCTTCAACGCCGGGCGTGTCTATGGCCACATCACTCAAGCCTGGCAGGAATCAGAGGATGCCGACGCCCTGCAGCGGGCCGTGGAGGATGTGGTCACTAAAGGTGATGTGATCAAGCACTGCGTGGAGACGGTTCCTTGGGCGGTTACCCATGCCTTGATCAAGGCCACTCAGGCAGCAGGCTATCGGCATCTTTTCCTTTATCGGCGAAATGCCCTTGATCGGCTACTGTCCCTGCACTTTGCCAAGAATAGCGGCATCTGGGGGCCGGATATGAAGGAGATGAAAGTCCTCGAAATCAAGAACGAAAACTTGAATCCACCAGAATCCATTTCACCTTTGCCCGTGGAAAAATTACTGGCCCATGAGCGGCACTGTACAGAATTGTTGGAAAAAACTTTGCACCAACTCAAAAGTCTTGGTGCCAAACCGGTTGCATTAGCCTACGAAGAAGTTTATCGCGCCTCTTCCATGCAAGATGCGCAGTCTGCGCTGGGTAGAGTACTCGCCGCGCTTGAAATTTCCATGGCCGAAGAGGATTTGCCCGCTTGGACGCAGGCTATCGTCGGCAAGGGAGATCAGGGAACACGCAACAAATACCGTGAAATACCTGGTTATGAGGAATTGGCCAAACGATGTGCTGATCTGATGCCGTTTTCTCCACTAACTGCCAAGCTCAAATGGCGGTTGAGTCCTGCTTGCCCCAGTTGGGTGAAACAGGCATTTATTGATGTTTTACCCAGCGAGGTTATTGCGGGAGAAAAATTCGTGATTGGTGGCGTTGTAGTGCTTGGAGCTGATGCGGCTGAGGGGGGGGGGCTTTCCCTGAGCGGAAAGGGTGTGAATTCCGAATTGGAATGGGGAGTCAGGAGTCCTCGCATGGCAACGGAATATCCTGACTCAAAAAATGGTGGTCATGCTCGTTGGAAGGGGGAATGCACCCTGGACTTCGATCATGATACTGCGATTCTTTCAATAACACCCCCTGGGCAGAGCCCGGTAGCTCTGCTTGAGGTGACGCTTGATACTGATAACCATCAAGGGCACGATAGTGCTTCTTTAGCTGATGGTTGGCGTCCCGGTTTTTCAGCTTCCTCCCGAAAAGTGAGAAATAGATCAGAAGGTCATTTTAAATTAGGTCAAATAGTGATTGAATCGATGAAGAAGCCTATAGCTTTTATCGGGAATGCGGAGCGACAGACTCCAAGGACACCGGATAACTCAGGTAACATCATTCATGGTTTTGCTGCTAGAAGCATTTTTAATTCATTTAAAAATGTCAAATCTTCGATTGATCCAGAGAATATTGAAAAAATACGCAGCAATCATAAGGTGCTTGGTTTTGTTGCGGCGACCATGCTGCACGCAAATAAAACTCCTAGTTATATAGATGGTCATCAAAAGGCTGCTGATTTCATTGAGAAATTGGACTTGCCGGTGTGCACGTTTGGTTTTGGATGCCAGGCTCCGCTTGGGCAGTCAATAAAGGATTCCATTGTTGATCAGCGGTCAATAAGGCTTCTCAAGGTTATCGCCGAGCGATCCACCACCGTGGGTGTTCGAGGCGAGTTCACTGCCGACCTTTGTGCAAAATATGGTGTCAAGAATGTTCGTGTAGTTGGTTGTCAGTCGGTGTATGTGGCAACCACCACTAACTGGTCTTCAAGGAGTAAATTGCTGAGTTTGAGTGATCCCAATAATATCCGGGTCGTCGCAAATTATTCTTTATCGGATCATCCAAATTTAATTGGTCTACCCATGAAGCTTGGGTCTGATTTTATTGGTCAGGGTAACCCCACCGAAGAAGCGATAAGCTTGGGGGAGATAGACAAAAAAGATTTTATTTCCTCAGGTTCGTTTTATTTATATCCGGGTATTCGCAAAGCCTTTGCATCGGGGCTGATCGATCAGAATGAATTCTTTGATCACTGCCGTGAGCATTTTTTCAAATTTTACGATGTGCCGTCCTGGTTGGCACATATCAGGAAAAAATACGATTTCTCCTTCGGCACGCGATTTCATGGGAATGTCGTGGCTCTTTGGTCTGGGATTCCAGCATTGTTCATAGTGCATGACATGCGGACCCTTGAGCTCTGTGAGCACTTCAAGCTTCCATACCTCATGCACACACAGGTTAAATCCAGTATGGAATTGCGGGATCTGGTCGAAGCCTGTGATTATTCGGATTTCTTCAAGAAGTTTCAGATGAACTTTTCGGAATTCGTAACTTATTTATCTGAGAATGATTTATTGCAACATTCAAGGTTTCTCAATTCTTGTATCTTCCCTGATCTTTCCTCATCGTGAACATTGTGAAGTTGGCGGGTAGATGATGGCGTGAGAATCTTCTTGTCAGGACAGGTGAGCAGATTTATGAACAGTCTTTCCGTCATTCCCCAAAGGGGGGAGTGGCGGAAATGGTGGTGTGCCAAAGCCATTCAAGAATGATGATTAATGCTTAATTTAAGCGCATTTAAAAAGACAAAGAAACCTGTTCTTCATATTCACATCGGAATGAACAAGACGGGTACCACCGCTCTGCAAAATTATCTTGAGCGCGAGGAAAAAGCCCTGGGTGCCTCGGGTGTACTGTATCCAAAAGCCGGCCGAATTGGCGCTGCCCATTATAGTCTGAGCGCTTCTCTTGGCTTTTGTAATCCCTCAGTCTGCCCAGCCTGGAAAGTCAATCTCCAGGATTTGAAAAGGCAGTTTGTTCGAGAACTCAGCGCCAAGCCGGATAAGGTTGTGTTCAGCTCAGAAGACTTCATTCTGAACAGGCCGGCGAAACCTTTGCTGGATTTTTTTGAAGGCTATCCGCTCAGGATAGTCGTTTATTTGCGTCGGCATGATCACTGGTGGATATCCGCATATGCTCAGGCCGTCAAGATGAAGCATATGCCTCCCTGGAATCTGGGGCCTGTGGGTTTTATCAATCATAACCGCCGCTGTAATAAGCATTACGGTGATTATCGGCACCTTCTGGATCGTTGGGCGAAAGTTGTAGGCAAAGAGAATGTGATTGTCCGCCCCTATGAAGCGGGACAGAATCAACCGGATCTTGCAGCAGATTTTTTGTCCGCTATCGAACTGAAAGATAAATCCCTGGCACTGCCTCCCATGGCATCAAGGGATAATGCCTCCCTCTCCGTGCGAACCCTGCACTGGATGGACATTTTTCAGCGTGTTGATACGGACCCGGAAACACGCCAAAAGCTCCTTGCCCATGCGCACTCACTGGGCGCCGAAGATCAACGCTTGCCGAAGGAGATGCTCAATCCCCAGTTCCTGCGAAAACTGGTCGACGGATATCAGGCAGACTATGAATACATCGCCCGCCACTATCTGGGCAGGGAAGACGGCAGACTCTTTTACGACCCCTTACCAGAGGCCGTTGAAGACTGGAAAGCACCCACATGGCCAACCCAGCCGGAAGTGGCCCGGGAGGTTTTGAAGGCGATCATGGTTCGCTGACTGATGGCGTCACTTCCATCGATTCCAGCCAAGGCAGCATGGACTTGAATGCCTCCGTAACCGCCAGTGCCTCATCGTCATCACCGATGATATAAGGCGTGATCAATGCGATCAGCTCGGTCTTCTTGCTCTCCTGGGAGTCTGAGCGAAACAGGCGTCCGAACAGCGGCAGATTTTTAAGGCCGGGTACTCCGGCAGTGCCCTCCGAGCGGTCATCCGAAATCAACCCGCCGAGCATGACGGTGGAACCATGTTGCAGGGTTAGCCGGGTTTCCACATTGCGGGTGGCGATGGTTGGTGAATTGTTGACGCCGGTCAGGGTTGTCTGAACGGCGCTGACTTCCTGTTTGACGTCCAGGTCCACCCGATTGCCGGAGTGGATCACCGGCGTCACATTCAGGATGACCCCTGTCTGCCGGTACTGAACCGTCTGGAGTATGCCGGTCCCTTCGGTACTCGACTGCTGGCTGGTAATGATGGGGACGTCCTGCCCCACCTGGATGGTTGCCGTCTCGCCGTTCCTGGCCATGATGCGGGGACTTGATAGGATCGTCGCACGATTGGAAGTCGCCAAGGCGTTGAGAATGAGGCGTGTATCCCCGCCGGAGGCCAGTTGGGTGATGGTCAATCCGGCCGATCCGATGGACAGTCCGTTCAAGGTGCCGATGACAACCCCGGCGCCCTTGTTGTTGAGTTCCTCAATCAACCATTCCACGCCCAGTTTCTGATCATTCGACAGGGTCACCTCGGCAATGGTCACTTCGATCAGGGCTGACCTTGAGGGCCGGTCAAGGTTTCGCAACAGGCCCAGAAGGCGCCCGTATTCATCCGCATCCGCCTGGATGATGAGGGTATTGCTGGCACGATCCACCACCACTCGGCCCCGGTCACCGCGTCCGGCACTGTCGCCTTCCGTTGTGGAGCGGGTGCCGGACAGTAGCTGATTGATCGTATCCGCCAGAGATTCCGCTGTGGTGTTGCGGACCACATAGGTGTGAAAGCCGTCCTTGCCCGCCTGCTGCTGGGGGCGATCCAGTTCGTTCACCCAGCGCCGAATGTGACCGAGGATGTCCTCGCTGCGGGAGAAGACCAGCAGGCTGTTGGAGGCGGGCAGGGGCAGCAGGAGGATGGGGTAGCGAATGCCGCCGCCGCGCACGTTGAAGTTGGCTGGGGGCATGGTATATCCCTCCGCGGCCAGAATGTCCTGCAGCCGGGCAGATAGCTCCTCCGCCGACCAGTAGGCGGGGTCGATGCGCAGGCTGGAACGCCCGTGCATCACGGGCTGATCCAGCATTCTGATGGCCTGGATCGCGGCAATGACATTCTCGTTGGTACCACTGAGGATGATGGCATTGCGGCCCGCATCCTCGGCAATGTTGACCCGGTTGCCGAACATATTCCTGATCCAGCCCGCCACCTCGTTATTGCGCACGGCCTCCAGTTCGATGAGCTGGAATACCGGACGCAGACTTTCGGGGCTTTCGGGCAAGGCAGCCCCCCGGCGAATGACCGGCAGTTCCCGCGCGCGTTCGGTATCCGTGGTGATGCGCACCAGTGCACCACTGTCCACAACACTCAGGCCGTACTGACCCAGCAGGACCTTCATGGCCTCGTGGACTTGCCGGGATGACTGTTGTGGTGGCGTCCTGAAGGTGACCAGATCTCGCCGGTCCCGGATGCCGGCATCCAGGGTGACGGTGCGTCCCAGGATTTCGGCATAGACCACCTGAATCAGCGTGGGCAGGGGCACCTGTTCGAAGTTGATGGCAATGTCATCTCGCGCCTCCAGTGGCAGGGCGTCGCTGATGACGGGGGAGGGTGCGACGGATGCTTGCGGCGCCCTGGGCATCCGTTCCACGCGCCTTAGGGGCGCCGCCTGTTCCGGGGGGGGCGTGTCGGTCTGCGCGTTGGCGGTATCCACCGTGCCGGGCATCACCAGCGGGGTCGGCATCACCGGACCCGGCTGGGTGGCGCAGCCGCCGAGCAGGAGTAGCGCCGGCAGCCAGAAAAACCATTGAACGAATCGCATGGAGAATATCAAGTTGGATTCCATCAAAAACACTGGGTTGGGACGACGGACAGATCAGGGAATGACGGGAGTATTCACATGCAGCCAGTCAAGATCCTGATCGTCTGGACGGCGAATCAGCAGCTTGTCCCGCTCGATGACGACAATGACCGAGCCATCGGGCAGGGCCTCGCCCACCGCCAGCTGCAATGGCTCCTCTGCGGTTTCTTCAAAGGCGACCACCGCGTGTCGTTGTTGCTGCACCATGAATACCCCCGACAGAAACCACGCCGGAGCGGTCGATGTCGGCTCTGCCTGGATGGAAGCCCCGGTCGTGGGGCGCGGCCCCCACAGGGTGGTTACGGCCAGTTCAGCCCGGGCCTCGGCAGGATCGACCGGAGACCATACTACGGGTAGCTCCAGCAGTCCATCAGGAGCGCTGCGCCGCGGGGAGATGGGATCACCGGCGGGGAGCAGCAGGGTCAACATCACAAGGAGCACCAGGGTCAGTGCCGCCCACGCGCGCCATAATTGCCCGATACTGTGAATCATCGGTGATGATCTCCGCTGACCCCGATGATGAACAGCCCGGTCAGTTCCATCTCCACCCGCGGGTTGCCCCGCTGGGTGACCAGCATCCGCTCCACCCACACCCAATGGGGAGATTCCGCCAACTCGGTCAGCCAGTCATGCAGGGCATCGGGCTTGAAATCCAGGGTGATGCGGGCGCGGACCTGGCGGATCTCCGCGGGTGCCAGTGCCTCATCCGCCAAGGGGGTGGGAAGGGCAACCACCAGATCCCGGACCACCAGAGCATGTCCGCTCAACTGTGCGCGCAGCCAGTCCTGAAACCGTGCCTGTACCAGGCCTTCGCTCTCCTCGCGCCAGGCATGGGCGCGGAACTCGTCAAGCCGTTGATGGACCTCGGCGCGAAAGGTGGGCCAGTAGGTCTCCTGGGCCACCGCCTGATTGCGGGCGATCTCCCGTTGCAGCCGATCCTCAAGCGTGCGCGCCTCGCCCAGCTGCTCGCTCAACTCCAGCAGCACGAACAACCAGACCAGGGCCACCGCCAGGCCGATCCCCAGGCGTAGCCGGGTCTTTTCATCCAGTGCCGGCAGATTCATCCCGCCACCTCGGCGACGAGGGCAAAGCCGCCCTGACCCCGATCCTGGCTGACTTCACGGACATTCTGCAGCCAGCCGCCTTTCTCCAGGGCCTTCACATAGGTGGTTCTGGGGGTGTCGGCCGCCGGCTCCAGGACCAGCCGCAGACGGTTGCGCTCCCATTCCAGTTCCAGCACCCGACTGCCGTCATCGGGCAACTGACGGCTCAGGTGTGCCAGCAGGGTGAGCGGGGCCGGATGCCGCACCTGAGCCAGCAGATATTCCAGGCTGGTCAGATCGGCCAGCGCATCATCCCGTGCCCGTAGCAGGGGGCGAGCCTCCCGCTCGGTGTGCTGTGCCTGGCCAGCCAGCTCACGGACCGACTGCTGCACCCCCAGCCATTGCACGGTCATCCAGGCCGTGGGCAGGATCAGGCACCACAGCCCCAGGGCCAGGGCGGCGTGGAGCAACAGGCGGGGGCGTTCCAGCAAGTGGCTCAGGCGCCGGGCCTCGGCCCAGGGTGGCCCGAGTCGCGTGGGGGCATTGCCGGTGGGCAGGTCGGGGTGCTGCAGGGGCGCCGGCAGGCCCACGCTGCGCTGAAAGTTGAGCCATTCATCAGGCCCGGGTGGCTGCGGCCACCAGCGGCTGCCCACCACTCGACCATGGCGCCAGACCCGACCTTCCATCCCTATTTCGCAGGGTTGGCAGGACACGCCCTCCTGGCGGGGCTGTCCGAGCAGGGTTTCCGGAATGATGCGAGCCTCCCGGGCCGACAAACCGGCGGCCTCGCAACGGTCGGCAAATTCACGGGCATCCCAGGCCATCACCAGGATACCCTCGGGCGCCATGACCAGGGCATGATCCGCCGATTCAAATGGCGCCCAGACCGCCAGTTGCACACGGACATAGCTGAGGCGTTCCCGTTCGGGCACCTGCGGGCAGGGAAAAAAACGACAGCGGCACAGGGCACGGGACAGCACATGGGGCGCACCGCGGCGGGGGGCCAGCCGAACCCCGTCGGGCAGGTGCCAGTGGGCCTGTTCAGGGCACCAGGTCCGGTACCAGGGCCAGTGGAAATTCCGCCACCCCCGCAGGGTCTGTTCCCAGTTCGGGACGGTCAACACGTCTAACCTCCAAAATCTGCCAGGGCCATCGGGGGGCCGCCGGCGTGAGCATGAGATGATACTCCATTGCCATCGAGCCTTCATCCAGCCACAGGCGCAATCGGTAAAGCCGTCCCGGATAAAAGGCGATCGGTTCATCAGCCACCAGGACACCGGTCATGGCATGCAGTTGCGTTGCTGATGAAAACAGCTGCTGCTCACGCCATTGCAGGATCATGGCCACGGCTTCCGGGTTGGCACCGGGCAGGGCGGCCAGCACGGTCGCGGGCGCCGTATTGGGGTTGATCCATGGCTCGCGACTGGCGGTGAACAGATCCCCGGCCCGACTCCAGACCTCCGGATGATCCGCCCACCCCAGTACCAGCCTCAACTCATAGGGCGAGATGGGCCAGTCATTACGCGGCGGTGCCATGCCCGCCGCCAGATAATCCTCTGCCTCGGCCCCGTGCAGGCGGCGCAGATCATCGGTATCCGAATAATCCGCCAGCTTGTCCAGCAAGGGTTCCACCTCCCGATCCCGGATACCCAATCCGGTCAGCAACCGGCGCATCACGTGCGGCTCCGGGGTGGCAATGCTCACCAGCCCCCGGCTGTCCTGCAGGCTGACAAGGACACCCGAGGGCAGCCGGTACGGGCGTCCATCCACCCGCAGGGCTTCCGGCCCGGCACCAAAGCCCCACTGGCTCAGGGGGCGGGTGGACAAGGCGAACAGCACTTCCTCCCGGGCCGACACCAGCCGGGCCTCCTGTTCGGCCCAGGTCTGCCATTGCCGCTGGGTGTCCCGCAGCCGTTCCACCCTGGCATCCAGGGCCGCAGCCACCAGGGTGAGCAGCACCAGGGCCACCAGCACGGAAACCAGCACATAGCCCGACTGCCTGCCGCCGGTCCCATCGCCCATGGTCAGTATGCCTCCAGATCCATGCGCCGCAGCATGGGATTATCACCTGCCGGCACGGCCGCCAGCAGCCCCCCGCCGGGCGGGCCTTGCAGATGGATGGCGCGGGGCAGGGCAGGATGATCGCCGGAGTCCGGAGGCCACTGGTCATGCCAGCGGCCGTCGGTGTCCAGATAGCGAAAGGCGCCGCTCCCCTGCCAGTGCCAGACGGGCCAGATCCGTTCCGGCTGATGCACCGGTTGCGCCAGCAACCGGGTGCCGCCGTCCCCGTCACTTTCCAGCCACAGGCGCATCGCCTCGGGGCCGGAGGAGCCCGGCCAGGGCGGGTGGGTGGAATAGGCCCGTAGTTGCCGGGCATCGCCCTCGGGGCGCAGTGGGTCCTGCCGGGCGCCGCTCATCAGTCCGCTCAGGGCCTGGCTCACCCACTGGGCACGCAGGGCTTGCTGCGCGGCAAACAGCCGCGATTCCCCCAGGCGCTCCTCCAGGCGCGCCACGGTCCCCAGGGCCTGCCACAGCAGAGTGCTGACCGTGGCGAACAGCACCAGAGTCACCAGCATCTCCAGCAGGGTCAGCCCGCCCTGGCGGTGCCGGGAACGGTATCGGTGGCCGGTGTCAGAATGTGGGTGCATCCAGCCATGTCTCGACGGGTTCGCGCCAAATGGCCAGGCGCTGAAGGGTGAAACGATGGGCCTGGGGCAGCTCGGGGTGATGCACCGCCACCGTCACGGCGTAGAGCGCCACCTCGAACGGCGTGCGGATGCCGCCGGGCAGGGGGACCACCGGCGTGGGGGGGGTCAGGGGGCGGCTGTCCCAGCGGATGAACACCCCGGCATCCAGGGTCACCTCACCGCGGGGGTGGTCGGCCAGGTGGAGGGCCTGCGCCCAAGCCGTACCCAGGGTGGTGGCCTGGGTCATGGCCTCGGTCTGTTGCAGGCGGTGGGCCAGGGCCAGGTTGGTATTGATCCAGGCAAACAGGGCCATGCCGGCCCCGGCCAGCAGGGCGAGGGCCACGATGGCCTCCAGCAGGCCGAACCCCGTCTGTCGATGGGAGGGCGGCGTTGTGTTCATCGGGCCGGACTCCGTTCGGTGGCGGGTAACGGGATGATGCGACCGTCGGGGGGTTGTACCGCCCAATGGGCCAGCATCCGCTCATCGCGCCAGACTTGTATCTGGCCGCCGCGGGTCATGCCGTTGGCCTCGTAGCGCAGGGGGGTGTCCAGATGCAAGCGCCAGCCGGGGGGCAGGGGCAGGTCGCCATCGCCGCTCCGCTGCAGGGTGAGGGCCTGGCCGTCGAAGAAGCGTTGGGCCGGCAGGTCTTCCAGGGCATGTCGCAGGGCATGGAGTGTTGCCCGTTCATCGGCCCCTTCCACCCACTGCCAGAGTCGGGGGGCCACCAGGGCGGTGATCAGACCCAGCAGGGCCATCACCACCAGCAGTTCCAGCAGGGTGAAACCCCGCGGTCGGTACGGCAGCGGCATCAGCGGGGCGGCAGCACACCGATGTCGGCATCGTCTCCCTCGCCGCCGGGTCGGCCATCGGCCCCCAGGGAATACAGCGCGAAGGGACGGCCACCGGCCCCGGGAAGGGAATACTGATAGGGATTGCCCCAGGGGTCCAGGGGCAGGGGGTCATCCAGATAGGGGCCGCGCCAGCGGGCGGCCTCGCGGGGATCGCCGGGGGGATCTTCCAGCAGCCCCAGGCCTTCTTCCGCGGTGGGCAGACGGCCGATGTCCAGGCGCAGGGTTTCCACGGCACTGCGCAGCATGCGGACCTGGGCCTCGGCGGTCTGTACCTTGGAGGCATCCAGGCGGGAATAGAGCTGGGGGCCGACCAGGCCGGCCAGCAGGCCGATGATGACCAGTACCACCAGCAGTTCCAGCAAGGTGAAGCCACGCTGGACGGGGTGGGGAGGGTGGGATCGGGGCATGAGGTACCTCCGGGCACGAAAAAGGGCGGATATGATCCGCCCTTGGCATTGACAGACCCTGCCGGTGGCGGCTTGCCACCACCGGCAGGGTGGGACGGCTGACTTACTTACTTATTGCCAGTCAGCGGATAGAAGCCGGCTTGGCCGGTGGTCTGATCCTGTACACCCAATACACCGTTCACGTTACCTTCGGGTACGGCGAAGGTCAGCTCCACGGAGTCGGTGCCTGCCGGGCAGCCCAGGCCGGCCTGGAATACGCGCACGGACTGCTTGGCGGGAACGGAGAGACCGCTGGCCCCTTCACTGACCGCATTGCTGCGGGAGAAGCAGCTGACCTGGTAAGCAGCATTGGTGGAACCGGTATTCACCAGTTGGATGAAGGTCTGCTGACCGCCCCGCAGGGTCATGAAGGGGGCCTTGAGGACCGTGCCGTCACGATCGAAGCTGCCCAGTGCCAAGGGACCTTGATCCTGGGTAGATGTGCTGTCAGCAGCAACAACGTCCGCTGTGATGGTGAAGTTTTGTGCGGCGATACCATCAGTTTCATTCGCTGTGAAACAGATGGCGTTGGTTGCACCGGTGTATTCATCGGTACCCGTCGCGAATTCAGCGGTCGTGGCGGTTGGAGTGAAATCCGTAAAGGCAGCACTACCAGCAGCACAGTTATTAGTGGACAAGAAGAGATCGGTCGCCGAGGACAGGTCTTCGCCGGTGACAACCAGCTTGGTACCGGCGGCGACAAGATCACCCATAACCAAAGACGCGCTGGCAGTTGGGTTAAGGACACCAGTGACAGGCGCAAAGGTGAAGTTGCCGATTTTGGCCACATAATCGTTGACCTGCCCACCATCAGCCTTGAACTTCCTGTAAAGCGTGGTGACATCGGCCGTCGTGGTTTGGGTGGTGGCGGTGAAGCTGATACCCGTGGCGAACGTGGCCAGATCAGCACTCTGGTGAGACAGACGACCACCCGCCCCACCGTCTACCGCAGTGGCAGCCGTTTCATAGAGGGAGTAGGTGATTCGCACCGGCTGGGATTTGTCGATGACTCGGATACCATTAGCAGTTCCGGATACTTCTGCTTCATCAAGGAAGAATTCGACGTCAGCATCAGCGGTATAGTCAGCATTTGCAGTGATCTGGAAGATGACATAAGCAGCGCCTGCACCACCTCCAGCCACAACGGAACCGGTAGCTTCATTACCGCTAGGGCTTACAATTAAATCACCATCGCTTGGAGTGCCTGCAGTCACTGCAGCGTTCAGCGTGGCATTGACCAGATCATAGCGGATGTAGCGGGTCTGATCGCTACTGACACCAAAGCCGAGTTTATGTTCCACCTTCAACTCGGTACCGCTGGCAGCAGCAGTAATGGCCGTACCAGGGGTAGTGATATTACCATTGGCGTCCAGTATGGCATTGGTGATCAATTCGGATGCATAGATATTCGCCCCATCGCCTGCTGCATTACCACCAAGCCCCAGTGTGACTGCTGCAGAGGCAATACCCGGCGCTGCCAGCGCCGCGGCCACCGCCAGAGTGACTGCCTTCAAAGTGAACTGCTTTTTCATTCTTGACTCCTCAAGATCGTTCGATCAGATGTCGATGCCCATCGACTGCCGTGGCTTGTTCGAAGCAAACCACGGCGGACACCGGTGACTTGCAAATCACATGACGGCGCACCCCCTTTCATTCCCCATGGGGTTCGCCGACACGCCGCAAGTTGTACCAGCAAAAGGATATTTGTACAAGGGGCCGCCTCCCGTAAGGGCATGCACGGTCGGCCTTGCCGATCAGTGGTATATGGGCCCACGGTCTGTTCTGCTGGAGCCTGTCGGGCATGCGTTAATGAATGATTCACGCCCGTCATAACCCTGCCGTGTTGAGGCTGGTAATGGCCAGCACCACGGCCACCATGATGAAGCCGATGACCCCGCCAATGGTGACGATGGCCACCGGCTCGATCAGGGCCAGCAGCGCTTTCATGCGGGTGCGGGCCGATTCGGTCTGCAGGCGTCCCAGTTCTCCCAGCATGCGGGGCAGTTCCCCGGCCCGCTCCCCCACGCGGATGAGATTGATGCGCGTGGCGGCGATCCAGTCCTGTTCACTGAGCGCCTCGGAGAGGGCGCGACCGCGGCGCAGCTCGTCGGTCAGTCCACCCAGCCGGCGGCGATCCTGGGGCAGGCGCAGGGCGCGGGCACTCAGGGACAAGGCATCCAGCAGGGGCACCCGGTGTGCCAGCAAGGTGCCCAGCAGGGTGGCCCAGCGACCGGTTTCGCTGTCCCGCAGCCAGGGACCGGTCAGCGGCAGTCGGGCCAGCCCGCCCAGCAGTCGCTGGCGCATGCCCTCATGGCGCAGGGCGAACACGGTGGCCCCCACCAGGGCGGCCAGTGCCAGCGTGACCGGCAGCAGGTGCTGTTGGACCAGGAGTCCGCCTTCGATGACCCAGCGGGAGATCACCGGCAACTCACCCCGGCCACTGCTCAGCAGGGAAGAAAAGCGGGGCACGACGATGACGAAGATGGCCAGTACCGCCAGGGTGCCGGCCCCCACCAGGAAGGCCGGGTAGACCAGGGCGTTGCGGATGTCCTGGGCAATGGTGCGTTCGTAGTCCAGTTGGCGGGCGGCGTCCCGCAGGGCGGCGGGCAGGCGACCGGCGGCTTCGCCGGATTCCACCAGGACATGGGCATAGTCCGGCAGCCCCAGATGGGCTTCGCGGAAGGCATCGGCCACATTCCGGCCTCCCTGCACGGTGCGCCGCAGACGGGTGAGGGGCAGGCCCAGGGGGTGGTGCCGATAGGCGCTTTCCAGGGACTGGGCCGCCTCGGCCAGGGAGACGCCCGCCTCCAGCAGGGTGGCCAGTTCCTCCAGCAGGAGAATACGGTCCTGGGCGCGGATGCGGCGGGTCCGTGGCGGAGTCGCGGGTACGGGGTCTGTCCCCACCGCATCGAGCTGGATCACGGTCATGCCGCGGCGTTCCAGTTGGCCCAGGGCTTCCCGGGGGCCGGCGGCCTGCAGCAGCCCCCGCTGCGCCATCCCCTGGCGGTCCCGGGCCTGATAGCGGAACTGGCTCATGGCTCGCCCTCGATGCCGGCCACGCGCACCACTTCAGCCACCGAGGTTTCGCCCCGGCGGGCCTTGAGCAGGCCGTCCCGGCGCAGGCTGCGTCGTCCGGCGGCGTTGGCCAGCCGCTCCAGTTCCGCCGGCTGGGCCAGGGTGGCGACGGCGTGGCGCAGGGGGGCATCCACCGAGACCAGTTCGTAGATGCCCTGGCGCCCCCGGTAACCGGTCTGCTGGCAATGGGGGCAGCCGGCGGCCTCGTGCCAGTGGTCCTCCGCTGCCGCCGGGCCGGTGTCGGCCGGGGGCGAGGCGGGGCGGGCGCAACGGGGGCACAGGCGTCGCACCAGGCGCTGGGCCATGACGGCCCGGGTGGCGGCGGCCACCAGATAGGGTTCGATCCCCATGTCCACCAGCCGGGTGAAGGCGGAGAGGGCGTCATTGGTGTGCAGGGTGGCCAGCACCAGGTGCCCGGTGAGGGCGGACTGGATGGCGATTTCGGCGGTTTCCCGGTCACGGATCTCGCCGATCATGATGATGTCCGGATCGTGGCGCAGGATGGCCCGCAGGGCGCGGGCGAAGGTATAGCCGATCTCGGCCTGGACCTGAATCTGGATGACGCCGGGCAGTTGGTGTTCCACCGGGTCTTCCACGGTGATGATCTTGCGGCGCTGGTCGGTGACGGCGGCCAGGGCCGCGTAGAGGGTGGTGCTCTTGCCGGAGCCGGTGGGACCGGTGACCAGGATCATGCCGCTGGGGAGCTGCATCCAGTGTTGCAGCAGGTGCAGGTGGTCGGGTTCCAGGCCCAGGGCGGGCAGTGCCAGATCCTCACGTTGTTTGGGCAGCAGACGCATGACGATGGATTCCCCGTGCACCGCGGGAATGACGGAGACGCGCATGTCCATCTCGGCGCCGCTGGCCCGCAGGGTGATGCGGCCATCCTGGGGCAGGCGCCGCTCGGCAATGTCCAGGTGGGCGATGAGCTTGATGCGGGAGGCCACGGCGGGAAAGCGGTCGACGGGGAATTCATTGCGCAGGTGAAGCACGCCGTCGATGCGATAGCGGATCTGGCAGGCCCGCTCGCCGGGTTCCACATGGATGTCGGAGGCCCGTTCATCAATGGCCTGGGCAATGAGGCTGTTGACAAAGGCGATCACCGGGGCGTCTTCCGCCAGTTCCCGGTAATGTTCCGCGCTCATGGGCAAGGGGGCGCCACTGCCGGCGAGTTGGGGCAGCAGGCGTTCCAGTTCCATGACGCGCATGAAGTGCCACCGTACCGGGCGGGTGCCTGCCGCGGCCTGGACGGCCTCCTGCAGGGGCGCGTTGAGGGGATCGGCGCCGGCGGCGCACAGGTCGCCCCCGGTGTCTTGCCACAGGATCAGTCCGTGGGCGGTGAGTTGGTCGGCGGTCCAGTCCAGGGCCTGCAGAGCCTGGGCCACCTGGTCCCGGGGGATATCGGTGGCGGCCATGAGGGGGTAGCCGGTTTGCGCCGCCAGCACCGGCAGCAGGCTGTCTTCCGAGAGTGCGCCCAGGCGTACCAGAATGGCGCCCAGGCGGTCGCCGTGCCGTTGCTGGATATCCAGCGCCCGGGTGAGATCGTCCCGGGTGATCAGCCCTCCGGCCAGCAGCCGTTGGCCGATCAGCGCCGGGTGCTCTGGGTCGTGGCCGACCGTGGGCGTGTCGTGCCGGGGGCTGCTCATGTCGCCGCCAGCAGTGCCAGGGAGGGACCACGATCCATGATCCCGGCGTCGGCCAGTTTGCGGATCTGGGGGCCGCAGATATCCAGCACCAGGGCAGTGTAGCCGTCTTCGGCGGTGAACATGTCCTGGTGACGTTCGAAATGGGCCTGTTTTTCCGTGGCATTGGCGAAGCGGCGGTCACGGCCCTTGCCGGCGTCGTCCGGCACGAAGGAGGAATGGATCACCAGGTCGGCATGATGATCCAGCAGTTCGGCCACGTCTTCCAGACCCAGAAAGGCGGCGAGGGCACGGTGCAGGGCCGGATCGCCGGTGGCCAGGTGTTCCTGCTGCAGGATGAAGACCTCGTCCGGCCGCTGGTGGAGTTGATGGCGCAGGATGTGGTTGGCCACCTTGTTCCAGTGTTCGGCGGTCTGACGCACGTCCTCGGGGCGGAAGAAGCCGTTGTCCTGGCGTTGTCCCCAGGTGTGGGCGGGGTAGTTGAGGGCGCTCCAGACATTGGTCAGCGGATCACGCAGGGCGATCAGGAAACGGCTGTCTGGCATGGCCTCGCGGATGATTTCGCTGTAGAAGATGTCCCTGGGGTTGGCATTGATGTAGTGGCCGTCCGGGCCGCCACGCAGCAGGCGCAGGCGGCGGTCCAGGGTGCGCAGCAGGTGGGGCATGATGTGGGCGTCGATGGCGGCAAACTTCTGCTGGCTGACGCCGTCGATGGTGCCCCAGGGCCGGTTGCCCAGGATGCGTTCAAAATAGCGCAGTTCCTTGTCCTTGTAATTTTCATTGGCGAAGGCCGGATGCCGGGTGAGCACGGCGAACAGGAAGCTGGTGCCGGCCCGGGGCAGGCCGCAGATGAACAGAGGGAAGGCGTTTGTCGGCGAGGAGCGGGATGGATTCATGTTCAGTCTTCCATGTCCTGCCGCCAGCGTGCGGGCAGGCGTTGGCCAAAGTTTGTTTCCGCCCAGCCATAGATGGGCCGGAGGTGGTCGCGAATGCGTTGACGCTGTTCGGGGGCAAGGGGGTAAGGTTTGCCTTCGCCGATGATTTTGTCTGTTGCTGGCGGCAGATAGTCGATGCCGCAGAATGTGCAGATGCGCTGGATGGACTCGGGGGTGAACAGCGCCTCAAAGAACTCGACATGGATCTGTTCTTCAGGAAAGTGTTGCCGAAGTAGCGCCAAGGTGCGTGGATAGTCCCCTCGCAGCTGATGCTGGGGGTTGCGCAGCTCCTGTTCCAGTGCGGTGTCGATGTCCATGTTGGGGCGTTGTCCGCCCCACATGCGCAGGGCCGACCAGAACCGATCCACAGGGTTGCGTAGCAGGAAGATGATGCGCAGGTCCGGTGACAGCCTGGCCATGGCCTGAAAGCCCGGTTCGTCAAGCAGTGCGTAGGCGGGGGTGATGTCACAGGCCATGATCTCTCCGGGCTGCATCCGATCAGAGAAAAATGCCCGGTAGCGTTCCATGTCATGTCCCATGCGAAGACGGGCCAGCAGTTCGTCCTGACGCTGAAGTTGTTCTGTGTGATGACGAATATCGTAGGGTTTGAGCATCTGCGCCTGCTGCTGATAGCGCTGCAGAAAGCCGTGCTCAAAGCCGGCACAAAGATCGGGCCGGTATACGGTATCGAAGAAGTGAACTTCCTTGATGATGGGAACATGAACCTGGGGATGTTGGCGGAAATAGTCGGCCAGCCAAGTGGTGCCAGCCTTCTGCGCACCGACACCGATGATGTAGCGCATGTATTGGACTCCTCGATTGTCGTCGTTGCTATGGGTGGGGAAGTCTAGCCCAGCCGATCCGGCGGGCCAATCAGCCGACTTGCCGGGCGTTGCTCAGGGCGCGGGTGACCAGTGGTCCCCATTCCGGCCTTGCCGCGAGCAGGGCGGCAATGGTGTCGCTGAGCATGGCGTTGGTGCCCATGGTCTGCCCCGGAGACCAGGGCCAGGACATGGAGCCTTCTCTGAAGCGATAACGGAACAGGGGGTCCGGTATCATGACGGCCCGATGACCGGCGGCGGTAAAACGCAGCCAGAAATCCCAGTCGTCGGCTTCGCCGTTGCGCCGGAGCGTGTCGAAACCCAATGCCCGCAGAACATCGGCTTCGATCAGGGCGGTCATGCGGAAGTCATTCATGAGCAGGTGCAGGTGGTCATCCTGCAGGTTGAGCAGCACCCTTTCCTCGCTTTCTTCAAAATTCCAGCGCTGAGTCAGTACGGCCTGAGGGGTGGGTTCGGCATGGTTGTAGGCTTCCAGTACCCGTTCCAGATAGCGCGGTGCCAGCACATCGTCGGCATCCATGAAAATGGCCAGGGGCGTATCCAGGTGATCGATCAGGGTGTTACGGGCGGCCAGCAGCCCTCCGTTGGGTTGGCGCACGATGGTGCAGTCGGGCAGGCGTAGCCGGGCATAGTCGAACCAGTCGGTTTCCGTTTCCGGTGTGCCGTCGTCGCAGATCAGTACCCGAGGCAGGCCCAGGGACTGGCAGGCCAGGCTGTCGATGGTTTCCTGAAAAACTGGACCGGGGCGGTAGGCGGGCACCAGGATGGTGATCTGGTCCAGGCCGGCACTGGGCCGCGTCTTGGCGAGGCTGCGGGCGCGGCGTCGGGAAAGGGCCTGGTCGTAGGTTTCCGCCATCTGCTGGGCAATGCGGCGCGGGTCCAGAGCCATCTGATTGTATGCTGCCAACGCTGCCGAGACTGCCTCGGCCTGAGACAGCAGGGCGTTCAGGCGCTTTTGTAGATGAGCCGGGTGGTCCATGCGCTCGGGAAGCACCAGGTGGCGCAGATCCGGGGGATAGAATTCTTCCATGGGGGTGCCGGCGCGGACGATCGGCAGCAGGCCCTTGTCAATGGATTCGATACAGGCGTAGCTGAAGGTTTCCGCATAGCCCAGATGGGGAGCCATGTCGCCGGGCCGGAGTCGGTTCAAGGCCTGCTCCCTGGGCAGGTAACCGACAAATTCCACGCGTTCTCTCAAGCCCGGGTGTAACCGTCCCAGGATGTAATCACGCATGTCACGCTGCCGGAACGGCGTGGGGACTTCACGGCCGATCAGCCGCAGGGATCGGAGCGGCAGCTGGTGGTGGAGCTGGTTGGCCAGGTAGAGCGTGGCGTCGATGCCTTTGGATAGGGAGATGCGTCCCATATAGGTGATCGCGGGGTTGAGGGTCTGTAGTTCCTTTCCCCACTGGAAGGCGTAGGGTTCACGGATGACGGCCAGGTTGTCAGCCTGTACCGCGTAGCGGCTCAGGCGGTTTGCTGCTGTCTGGGAAGGTGCAATCAGGAGATCACTGATACGGCATTGCTGGCGTTCGCCGACCAGTTCGCGCATGCGGTCGGGCGGCGGCTGGATGTAGTCTGCCTCAAAGAAGTTTTCCACGAAGCCGTGGTGATAGGTAACGCACAGGGGTGGCCTGGGGTGGCGGCTGGTGCGGAGATGCTGAAACAGGGCCAGGGCGGGAGACAGGTAGTCGGTGGCCTCGATGACGTCGATGTTCCATTCCTGAATGCAGCGCAACAGGACGGGAAGCAGTTCCTGGGCAATGGCATGACAGGCGGGTGCGGCTCCGGCGCGGGCGTTTCCGAGGCGGTGAACCCAGGTGCGTTCCATGGGAAACGGGTTCTTCTCCATGAGCAAGGGCGGATCACCGGGTGTGGTCCAGGTGAACAGGTAGGCCTCGCAGCCCTCTGCCTGCATGGCCGGGGCCATGTATTCCAGGTAAGTGGCAATACCCCCTGCCGGTTTAATGGGGGTTTCCGCTGAGACATAAAGGATGCGCATGGCGGTCAGACGGTCAGTTCAAAGAAGCTCAGGATGGCCGCGTAATCGGCGTCGTCACTCATCGGCAGCCCGATGATCAAGCGCGCCTTGTGCAGATTCTGGCGGGGAATCTGCGCCAGCTTTTCAGCATCCAGGGTGTGGGTGAATTCTATGGGCAGTTCCAGTGCGGGGAAGGATTTGTGTCCGATGTCTTCAAATCCCCCCTTTTCATCGAACAGGCGCAGGAACACGCGCAGATTTCCCAAGGGCACTGGTGAATGATTCCGAAAGCTCATCATGATGCGTATGTCAAGCCGGTTCAGGGTGAGCAAGGCCTGTGGTTCCAGTTCCGTTTCCAGGGTGACCCAGGCGGCTTCTCGGGGGGATTTCCGGGTGACCCTGATAATCAGGCAGGAAGCCCCTTCCTCCTGATTTTGTCCATTTTCGGCGGGGAATTTGAAGCCCCGGGTTTCGGCGGTCAGTTCCACGGCATTGCCTGTGGGCGGATGGGCGAAATGAATGCCTGGAAAAAAACTTTCGTAGGGTTTTTGGTGTCGCCTTGGCAAGGCCGTAGCGGAGTGCAGGAGGGTGGTTAGCGGTGTTTCAATCCGAGTGAGGCCACCGGGTTTTCTGCTTGTGTCCGGTTCCTCCATGAACGATTCCATTTCTGCTCTTAGGCTACGCATGCATCGTTCCAGTCGATACAGTTGATTGATGATTTTTTCGTGCTGCTCTTGTTTCATGACTTCTTCTTTAAGGTGGGACTGTGTTCTGGGCAGGGTTCAGTATGCCGTCAGGGAGTACAGTCTGGAGTGAGGTGTTGTCTTCGAAATTCAAGGAAGCCTGCATTCAAGGCTTGTGGGTTTTCCATGAGATCGAGGGGGTGGAGTGTCTGGATTCTATCCATTTGGCGCAGACGGTTTGCGATGGCCCCGATGTCGAAGGCGAACACGGGATACCCTGCCTTCAGGGCTAGCGACAGGGTGTAACTGTAGGTCTCCGGCCAAGTGGATGGCAACCACACTGCGTGGGGGCGCAGTTGTGTCAGTTGCTCCATGGCTTCGTGTTCAAGATATTTTCCGGTGATTTCCACCCCTTGATGTTCCAATAAGCGATCGTTGTGGGTATACCCCATGACGATGAAATCGATGGGGAGGTTCCCTTTTCTGACATCGGTCGCGCAGGAGAGCAGTATGTCATACCCCTTGATTTTGCTGATCGCGCCAATGATGACAATGCGGAGATGTTCACCGGATTGGATGCGTGGGGTCTGCTGGGGAACGCTATCAAGATCCAGGTCTTCATGAGACATGACCCGTAAATTGATATCAGGATAGTAACGTAACAGTCTTTTTCTGACATCTTCGTCGGGCACCCAAATAGCGCGGGATGATTTCAGCACGGTATGATGCATGCGTCGCCAGTCACGTATGTTGGTGATGCCGAAATCGTTGCCTTCCACTGCCAGGCAGGTGTCGCAGCCCGATTCTTCCGGTTCCTTGCAATAGCGTCCGGCATGGTCTGCCAGGTTGATTCGAGGGCAGATCACCTTGTAGTCGTGAATGTCCACTTCCAGAGGGATGTCGAGGGTTTCCGCCAGTCTGCGCAGATCTTCGGGTGCCTTGTGGGGAAAGTCGACCAAGCCGTGGCTGTGGATGCCGGTGATGTGAAGTTCTTTTAACGCACTCGCCAGGTGGTGGGTATCCTCCAGGCGGAATGGAGAGAGATTGAGCAGTTGTCGGCAGACGGGGTGAGTGATGCGAACATGGCCGGGGATCTGTCTTTCCGGTCGCAGATAGAATACACCTTTACCTTCGGCCTGGAGCCGTTGCGTGTCTTCCTGGACATGGCGCTCTGTTCCACCGCCGCGGCTGTGACAGACGATGAGGATGTTTTCAGGCTTGGACCAGCGCTTGAGTCTTTCCCAATCCAGTCTGCGTCGGCTGCCGGACAAGGGGTCCTTGCGGATGAAGATTTCCACATTTCTATGGTAGTCCGGATGACGTCCGGCCATGATCTTCATGGCCTGGCTGACACGCTTTGCCTTTTCTCCCTGAAATGAGGCGCTGCCGATGTGGCGAACGATAATGTTGGCGGCCAGAAAGTTTTTCCACCCTTGTTCGATGGCGCGTTGGCACCAGTCATTTTCTTCCCCGTATCCCTTGCCGAAGGTTTCCGCATCGAATGTGCCGATTGCCTGCAATGCATCACGGCGCAAGTACATGCAGAAGCCGACCCCGGTGGGCGCCTCTATGTATTGACCCTGATTGACGCGAGCCGCCATGGCATCCAGCGCTTCATAAGGGGTTTCCAGGGGGTAGGGGGTGTCATGCAGGAATCTGGGGTAACTGCAGATGGTGGCATTATTGGATAAGGGGGTGACACTGGCCGTGCGCGGATGGCGGTACGCGGCTTCTCTGAGGCGATCCAGCCAGCCGTCATAAACCTGAGTATCCGAGTTCAGCAATATCACATCCCGTTCAATGTGTAATGACATGCCAAAATTGACGGACCTTACAAATCCTTGATTGACTGTGTTTTCATGCAGACTGATCAGATTGTTTTCACTCAGGCGCCGGAGTGCCTCCGTCAGTGTTTGATCCGGTCCCGCGTCATTGATGACAGTCAGTTGGAAGGGGGTTTCGTGAGTCGCCTTCAGAACACTGTGCAGACACCGTAGTGTGAGTTCCCGATCCTTGTAGACAGGGACGACGACATCCAGAATGGCCGGGTTTGTCTTGCTGAACGGTGGCTGCAGGGATGCCCAGTTCAGCGCTGCCTCATGGTGATCGTGGTGAGCCGAAGGTTGCGATTCATTGTCATTGGGATCAAGGCCGGGGCGTGGAGAATATCCCAGTTGTCTTCCAACGGATAGATAATGCACCAGAGGATTGATGCGTGCATGGGCGACTTCCGGGTATTTACGCAGGTAGTAGGCGCCGTCAAACTGCGGGTTGGGTGAGCGCCCCTCTTGTCCGCCGATGTGCAGATAGTGATGGATGGGTTCCAGGCCTGATCTGGCAACGTCCTTGTTCTGGCTGAGGTAATAATGGGTATCAAACCAGCTGCTGGGAGAGCGCTTTTCATGCCGCCCGACAAAGCAATAGTGGAGCAGTGCGTTGACTCGCGTATTTTTAATTTTTGCCTTGAAGCGATAATAGGTTGGATCAAACAGTGGCATGGGCCAGCGCCCTTCCCGATCACCATACGCCACGTAGTGGTACAGCGGCGGGGTGCCGGCGGCAGCCACATCGGGGTTGGTTTCCAGGTAGTGCCCATGGTCGAACAGTCCGGATCGTTTGATCAGGCCTGCGATGAGGCGGTGGTACTGTTTGCGTAAGTACTTGGGTTTGCACGAGATACGTAGTGCTCGGAGCAGGGCTATCAGGACGGTTCCTTGCCAGATTTTGATACGGTCTCTGAAGAGCACGGGCTTTTGGTTCCTTGGTCGGGGCAGGGGGAGAGTA
>NZ_JAJNQM010000035.1:0-33474 GCF_022227785.1 Ectothiorhodospira lacustris
CTGACAGGCGTGACTTTCGGTCCGCCCGACCGTAGGTTCATAAGAACATGGCCAGTGTAGCGGCGCCATGCGAATCTCCACAAGGGGGATTCCCGCGCCGCGCGCTATCCTTCCCCGCCCTGAACGGCGGGGCCTGTCGCGCAACTGGTCAATAGCATGATTTTTTGGATTTGCTCCGTGCCTTGACCTCACTATAGTGTAGAAATCGTCTTTGAACCATTCACTCGAACAGAATGCACGATAACGGAGGATTTCCATGCCCAAGCCATGTCTGCTTGCCCTGTCCGGCAGTGCCCGCCGGGATTCCCTGAACCGCAAGGTACTGGCCGTGATGGTGCGCGGTGCCGAGGCGGCGGGGGCCGAGGTCCGGGTGGTGAGTCTGGGCGACTACCCCTTGCCCCTCTATGACGGCGACCTGGAAGACACCCAGGGGTTGCCCGACAATGCCGCCCAGTTGCAGCAGTTGTTCGCCGATCATGACGGCCTGCTGCTGGCTTCCCCCGAATACAACGGCTTCTTCACCCCCCTGCTCAAGAACGCCCTGGACTGGGTGTCTCGTCCGCTGCCGGACGGCTCCGGCCGGCCGGGCACCGCTTGTGTGTGGGGCAAGCCTGCCGGCATCGCTGCCGCATCCCCCGGTGGTTTGGGTGGTATCCGTTCCTTGCAGCATACCCGCCAGTACCTGGCCAATCTGGGTTTCCTGGTGGTGCCGGAGCAGATGGGGGTGGGCCAGGCGGACAAGGCGTTCACGGACGCCGGTGAGCTCAGGGACGAGGGCGTTCGCAAGGCGGTGGAGGGTGTGGGCGCCGCGGTGGTGCGTGTGGCCATGGCCGTCAAGGCGAGCTGATCAGCCTCAGCCAGGCTTGCCATTCCCGCATCAGGTCGGGGCTTGCTGCACATACCGCGGAGCGGGGGCGCAGGTCCAGGGTGTCGGATGCCGGTCCCGTCAGGGTGGCAAAGTGGCCGCCTGCCTCGCTCAGAATGAGCTGGCCGGCGGCGTAGTCCCACAGGCCCTGCCGGCCGTGCACATAGACGGCAAAGCGTCCGGTGGCCACCCAGCACCACTCCAGGGCAATGGAGCCGATGGAGCGCTGGGAGGCGTAGGGCGGGGCATTGGCCAGCCGGGTGGCCAGTGCCTTGGGCAGACGTTTGAAGTCCACGCCCGCCAGGGCCTCGCACAGGGGTGGGGCATCGTCGGGGGCCAGCTTCATGGGGGCACCGTTGAGTTGCGCGCCGGCGCCTCGTCGGGCGGAAAAGGTCTCGTTGCGGCAGGGGTCATGGACTAGGCCAAAGACCGGTTGGCCGCGTTCCAGCAGGGCCAGGCTGGTGGCGTAGGCCGGCAGGCCCATTCTGAAGTTGCTGGTGCCGTCCAGCGGGTCCAGTACCCAGACCGGACGATCCTCGGCCAGGGCAGCCTGTTGGCGATCCGGGGACATCTCCTCCCCCAGAAATCCGGTCTCGGGGTAGTGCCGTCCCAGCCAGGATTGCAGGCCGTGCTGAATGTCCAGGTCTACTTGGGTCACCCAGGAGCCGTCACTCTTGCGCGTGGCGGCGGGTGTTTGTGCCTCCAGGGCCCGGCTCACCTGGCTGCGGACGGCCTGGATGACGGCTTCGGGATCGATGGTCAGGGACATGTCGGTCGCGTTGCTCCTGGGACGGTCGGCTCTGGCTGGGCTACTGTATGCTTCCGATCCATGGTGGTGAGTGTAGTCTGGCATGAGTGGGGAGGAAAATGATGACGCCCGGCGTCCAGCAGGTGAAAAGGGCAGGGGTTGCGCACACGGTGCACGAATATGACCACGATCCATCCAGCGCCGCCTATGGCAGGGAGGCGGCGCAAAAGCTGGGCCTGCCGGAAGGCCGGGTCTTCAAGACCCTGGTGGTGAGCCTGGACGGCGCAGGGTTAGCCGTGGCCGTGGTGCCCGTCTCCTCCATGCTCAACATGAAAGGCATCGCCCGGGCCGCCGGGGCCAAGAAGGCCGCCATGGCGGACAAGGCCCTGGTGGAGCGTACCACTGGTTATGTCCTGGGCGGTGTCAGCCCCCTGGGCCAGAGAAGGCGCCTGACAACCTATATCGACGACTCAGCCCAGGGTTTTCCCACGATGTTCGTGAGCGCCGGTCGCCGGGGCCTACAGATCGAACTGTCTCCCCGGGACCTGGCGCGGCTGACTCAGGCCCGGTTTTTTCCTCTGTGCCAGTAGCGGCTTCCGGGCGGGCGAGACCCGTTCACATCCAATCCTGATACCGCTTGAGACCCCTCGGTCGTGGTATGGCTGCTCATGCAGTCGCCTTGAGGCACCGCTTTCCCTTGTGAGTGCTTTTGCGCTGGCGCACCTGGGTAATTCCCATTGCCTTGATTCGGGAGGCCAGGGTGGTGGCCGGAATGCCCAGCAACTTGGCCGCGCCGCTTCGGCCAAACACCTTCCCGTGACAGGCCTCCAGGGCGGCGATGATGTTCTGCCGGTCCCGTTCCCGGCGCTCCGCTTCCGTGAGCACGGGGTGTGTCTTCTGCGCTTCCTCCGCAGCCGCCGTGGCCTCGGTGCGTTTCTCGCGAGGCTCAGACGCTTCACCCAGGGCTACCAGCAGCAGTTTCCGCTTTTGCACCGTCACGGCGCGAATGGAGCAATTCACTTCAAGCAGCGCGCCATCGACCAAGCCGATCTCCAACGCCTGCGTACCAGCCTGGCCTTCAGTCACGGCTTGCTCCACCATGCGGACCAACTGCCGGGGCCGGCCGGGAGCCCAGTGTGTCGGCTTTATGCCCACTACGTCCTGAATCGGCCGCCCCAGCAGGGCGCAGGCCCCATGACTGGCGTCCAGTACCCGCATGTCATCCGGTTCCAGCAACAACAAGGCCGCCGGGCTTGCGCTAAACAGAGCACGGTAGGCCGCATCGTCCGGAACCCCCTGATCCGTCGGGTTTTCCGGCTTGGCCATGATCATCCTTGGTGCGGCATGGCCAAGCGTGTGCATCAGCCTGTCTTCCGATGCGGGTTGTTGCTGATAAACGCTTTTTTTTGTATGGTTTTTCATTATGTTACGGGCTCACTGTCGGATCGGGTCGCCACGGCTCCGAAGTTCCGAACACGGGAAACGATGCCGGAACAGGCTGGAGCGGCTATCGGGGCTGCACTGATTCCGTGCGTATCAAGGGCACTTGGGCCTGCAAACACTGGAGGTATAATTTTTTAGCACGATGCGTGCCAGGCGGGTCGTCATTCGCCGGGGCGGGATGGGACCGACCGAAAGGGCAGGAATGGGGAAACGCCGATTCTGCGGCGTGATCAGACGGCCAGGGGGGCTCTGAACAGATCTCCCCCGCTTGGGCGGGGGGGGATGGTAGGGGGAGTTGATCCGGTGTGCGGCAGGCCGTCACTTGAGTTGGCGGTTGATGATGTCGCTGTACTTTCTTTCGATCACATGACGCTTTTTCTTGAAGGTGCTGGTGATTTCCTCTCCCGGAGTGAACTCCTTGTCCAGGAAGTAGATGCTGTGCAGCTTCTCGTGGGGCCTGAAGCCCTTGCGGGGGTGGAGCAGCTTGTTCATCTCACCGCGGAGGCGATCCAGCAGATGTTTGTCCTTGAGGGCCTCGTCGGCTTCTCCCACGATTTGGTTGTACTTTTCCTGGACAAACTCCCGCAGCTTCTCCATGTCGGGCACGATGAGGGCGCCCAGTCCTTTCTTGTCCTGCCCCACCAGCACGGCGTCCTTGACGAAGGGGAACATGGACAGGGTGGCCTCAATGTTGGTCGGGTCCACGTTCTCGCCGCTGGCCAGGACGATGATGTCCTTGGCACGACCGGTGATGACCAGTTCTCCGGTCAGGGTCATGCGCCCCAGATCGCCGGTGCGCAGGAAGCCGTCGTTGGTGAAGGCCTGCGCATTGGCGATGTCGTTGTCGTAATAGCCCTTGAATACCTGGGCGCCCCGCACCTGGATTTCCCCTTCGGTGCCGGGGGGGAGCGGTTGATCGGTGGTGTCCACGATGCGCAGTTCCGTTTCGCCCACCGCCGGACCCAGGGTGCCGAACACATTGCATTCCAGGCCGCGACCGGCAATGCCCGGTGAACACTCGGTCATGCCGTAGGCATTGATGATGCGGATGCCGATGGCGTCGATCCATTCGTCCAGATAGGGCGGCAGGCTGCCGCCGCCGCTGATGGCGGCCTTGAGGCGGCCCCCGAACTTCTCCTGGACCAAGCGGAATTTCTTGCGTGCCAACAGGTTGGGCAGGAACAGCAGGACGTTGGTCAGTGCCGCCCGAGTCTTGTCCCCGGCCTGTCGCAGGACGGGGGGCTTGGCAAATACCGGCAACTGGTCCCTCAGGATGCGCTGATTGCGCCGGTAGGCGGCGGATACCCGGACCAGCAGACTGAAGATCCTGGCCTTTTTCGGATCCTTTTTCTTCAGTTCGGTGGTGATCCGGGTGTGCAGGGCCTCCCACACACGGGGTACGGTGGCCACCAGAGTGGGCCGGTAGGTCTCCAGGTCCTGGGCAAAGGTCCGGATCGAGGAATAGACCAGGCAACTGCCGCGGGCGATGCCGATGTATTCGGCGGTCCGCTCGAAGATGTGCCAGGAGGGCAGGATCGATACCCAGACATCCGTCTCATTGAGCGTGATGAGCGGCGGCAGGGTGCGGATGTTGTGCATGATGTTGCTGTGGGTGAGCATGACCCCCTTGGGCGTGCCGGTGGTGCCCGAGGTATAGATGATGGTCAGCAATTCTTCAGGCTGGATGTGCTCCGCCAGCCCCTTGAACCACTCGATGTCCCGGGGTTCGATGGTGCGGTCAGCCAGGATCTCGGTGTAGGACACCACCTTGTGGAACCAGGTATGCTTTTCCGCCCCCACCATCACGAACACGCCCCGGGGCTTGAGGCTGTGCAACAGGTCCTGGTGGGCTTCGTAGACCGCATCCGTTTCCACGATCACGAATTCGGCGCCGGAGTGGTTGATGATGTACTCGATCTCGCCAGCGGGGGTATCGCAACCGCGGGGCACGCTCACCGCGCCCAGGGCCTGCAGCGCCATGTCGGTGACGATCCAGGCGTAGCGGTTGTCGGACAGCAGAAAGACCTTGTCGCCCCGCCGGATCTTGCCGGCCTTGAAGGCCCGCGCCAGCAGCAGCACGTCCTCGAAGAATTTTTCATAGGTGACCCGGAATTCCTCCTCGCCCACCCGGTAGATGAAGGCCAGGCGGCCGTTGAAGTGTTCACAGCTGTTGATGAAGGTGTGAAACAGGGTCGGCGCGTGCAGCATGGATGGGTTCACTTTTGGCATTGATCCCTGACCGGCACGGACGCGAAAGATGTTGCGTCGCGGCAAATCAGACGTGGTGGGCAAGGGGGCAATCTATGCCAGAGATCCCATTAAAAACAATGATGCAGGCCATTCAATGACCGGTTCGCACGTATCCCATTCATGGTCGGTGGCGTATGGCGCAAGCGGCCTCCCGCAACCGCGTCCATCCAGGTATGCTGGGCACTCCGCGGCAGACGCTGACGCTGCCCAACACCTGAGCCGCTGACATGTTGCTCAAACGCTGGGTTGTTCAACCAAGGCTTGCGATCATTACGCTGGTCATCGGCGTCCTGCTTTCGGTACTGGTCGCCGATCAGGTGCGCCGTGCCACCGAGCGGGATGCCATCGCCGGTTTTGCCTTCACCAGTGATCAGTTGACCATCAAGGTCCAGGAACGCCTCAATGCCCATACCCTGGTCCTGCGCGGCGGTGCCGGGTTGTTCGAGTCTTCCGATGATGTCACCCGTGATGAGTGGCGGTCCTTCATCCGGAAGCTGCGGGTGTCCGACATCATCTCCGATGCGCAGCACTTCGGTTTTGCGCCGCTGATCCGTCCGGAACTGCTGGAAGGCCATGTGGCCGAGCTGCGGGCCGGATTTCCGCATTACACCGTGCATCCCCGCGGGGCCAGGGAGGCCTATGTCCCCGTGCTCTATCTGGAGCCCTTCGATACCTTGGGTCTGCAGGTCCTGGGCATGGATCTGCTGACGGACGAGGCGATACAGGCCGCCCTGATCCACGCCCGGGACAGCGGTCTGTCCACCCTGACCGGCAAGATCGATATGTTGCGGGAGGCCACGGGCGATGCGCAGCACACGATCCTCATGGCCATGCCGGTCTATCTGCAGGGGGCTTCGGTCGACACGGTGGCGCAGCGTCGCGCCGCTCTCGTGGGCTGGACGTTCAGTCCGTTTCTGATGAATGACTGGATGGGCCGGATTCTTCAGGACTGGGGGCGGTTGAATGGGCGAGGTATCGCCCTGCAAGTCTACGATGGCCTGGAAGCCGATTCTCGACACCTGCTGTTCAGCAATCATGGTGCGGCGTTCGCCCCATCAGGCCCGTTGCTCCAGAAGCGGACCATCAGTTTCAATGACCGCCGCTGGTTACTGGTGTTCGATGAACCGGCCCCGGACGCCGGTATCCCATACGGCATGGCCTGGACGACCTTAGCCGCAGGCCTGAGCCTTTCCGGTCTGCTGTCGGCGTTGATCCTGTCCATGGCCACGACCCGTACTCGTGCCATCCGTCTGGCGGATCAGCTTACCGAAGAGATCAAGGCAAGGGAGGCTCAGCTCGAGGAGAGCGAGTTCCGTTGGCGTTTTGCCATTGAGGGCTCCGGCGCAGGGCTATGGGACTGGAACCTGGATGATGGTTCGGTGTTTTACTCGGGGCGCTGGAAACACATCCTCGGGTTCAATGCGGAAGATATCGGCGTCTCTGTGGATGAGTGGCAAGATCGTCTGCACCCGGATGACAGGTCGCGAGCCCTGGATGCCCTGCACGGTTGCCTGGGCGGTGAGGCTGCCGTGTACAGTGACGAGCACCGGATGCAGTGCAAGGACGGTCGCTGGAAATGGCTGATGGAACGGGGCGTCGTGGTCAGTCGCGCTCCGGACGGCCGCCCCGTGCGCATGATCGGGACCAGCACGGACATTTCCCGGCGTAAGGCCCTGGAAGCCGCCCGTGAAAGTCTACTGGACCAGTTCCAGACCATTGCCGCCCGTGTTCCCGGCCTGGTGTTCGAGTTCAGGCTATATCCCGGTGGTCGTGCCTTTTTCCCCTATGTGAGCGAGGGTATTCGTCAGCTTTACGGGCTGGCGCCGGAAGCGATCAGGGAGAACGCCCGGTCGGCACTCAAGGCCGTGCATCCGGAGGATCGCCGGGAGTTCGTTGCCTCGATCAATCGCTCGGCCGAGGACCTGTCTCCGTGGCAACAGGAATATCGGTCACGGTTCAGGGATGGGACCATACGCTGGCTATTCGGCGATGCGCTTCCCCATCGCGCCGAAGATGGGGCCATCAGCTGGTATGGCGTCATCACTGATATTACCGAGCGCAAGCAGTCCGAACTGGCGCTGTGCCGCGCCCATGCCGAGAACCGCCGTTTTCGCGAGGCGCTGGATCACGTCTCTTCATACATCTACATGAAAGACGTTCATTACCGCTATATCTATGCCAATCGGGCAACCCTGAGGCTGTTCAACTGTTCCACGGAGGCGCTGATTGGCGCCGAGGACAGCGATTTCTTTCCCTCTGTTTCGGTACGCCGTCTGCGGCAGATCGACCGACGGGTGTTGCAGGGCGAACAGACCAGCGAGGAAGTGGAACTGGAGGACAGCCAGGGTCGCAACAGGACTTATCTGGAGATCAAGACCCCGATTCATGATGAGACGGAAGCGCGGACTGTTGTTGGTCTGCTGGGCATCTCCACCGACATCACCACACTCAAGGAACATGAAATGCAACTGGAGCGCATCGCCCACTATGATGCGTTGACCAACCTGCCTAATCGGGTCCTGCTGGCTGATCGTCTGCATCAGGCCATGAGTCAGGCCCAGCGCCGCGGTCTGCACATTGCCGTGGTGTATCTGGACCTGGACGGTTTCAAGGCCGTCAATGACCGGTTTGGTCACTCCGTGGGGGATCAGTTTCTGATGGCGCTGGCCGGCCGCATGAAGGAGTCATTGCGCGATGGTGACACCCTCTCACGTCTGGGGGGCGATGAGTTCGTGGCGGTGTTGCTCGACCTGCCGGCCCCGGATGCCGGTACGCCTCTGCTGTTGCGCCTGCTGGATGCCGCTTCCCGCGGCATCCGGATCGAAGGTCATGTGCTCCAGGTGTCAGCCAGCCTGGGAGTGGCCTTCTACCCTCAGGAAGAGCCCATCGAAGCCGACCAGCTCCTGCGGCAGGCGGACCAGGCCATGTATCAGGCCAAAGTGGCCGGCAAGAATCGCTTCCACCGGTTTGATGCGGATCTGGATCGCAGCCTGCGCACACGGCACGAAAGCATCGAGCGTATCCGGGGTGCCCTGGAGGGTAATGAGTTCGTGCTTCATTACCAGCCCAAGGTCAACCTGCGCACCGGTGAGATCATTGGTGCCGAGGCGCTGATTCGCTGGCAGCATCCGGAACGGGGGTTGCTGTCCCCCGCCTATTTTCTGCCCGAGATCGAAGAGCATTCTCTGGGTGTTGCCGTTGGCGAATGGGTGATTGATGCCGCGCTGAGACAGGCTGCTTACTGGCAGGCGGAGGGTCTTGGGATGCCGGTGAGCGTCAACATTGGTGCCAGACAGCTACGTCAGAGTGACTTCACGGCCCGTCTCAAGGCACTGCTGGCAAGGTATCCCCAGCTGCCGCCGGATCATCTGGAGCTGGAGGTACTGGAGACCAGCACCTTGGGCGATCTGGTCCAGGTCTCTCGCCTGCTGGAAGAATGCCGGGCCATCGGGGTGAGTATCGCCCTGGACGATTTCGGCACCGGGTACTCCTCACTGACCTACCTGAAGCGACTGCCGGCGGGCGTGGTCAAGGTGGACCAGAGCTTTGTGCGGGATATCCTGGAAGACCCGGATGACCTGGCCATCCTGGACGGAGTGCTGGGGCTGGCGGGTGCGTTTGGTCGCGTGGTGATTGCGGAAGGGGTGGAGACCCTCTGCCATGGTGACATGCTGCTGCGGATCGGCTGTGAGCTGGGTCAGGGCTACGGTATTGCCAGGCCGATGCCGGCGGCGTCCTTGCCGGGGTGGGTTCGGCAATGGCAACCCAGCCCCCGCTGGGCCGGACTGCGACGCCTGAACCGTCAATATCTGCCATTGCTGTATGCCCAGGTGGAGCATCGTGCCTGGATTCAGGAGCTGGCAGATGCCCTGAGGGCGGGCGGTCGCGAGTTGCCCCATCCGGTTCATGATCAGTCCATCTTCAGCCGCTGGATGGATCAGTCCGGCCTTCAGCCATGCCCGGGGTTCGATACCGTGGACCGGCTGCATCGGCAGATCCATGAGCTGGCCGGGGTGCTCTACCAGTTGCATGCGCGGGGCGACGCTCAGGCCGCCTGCCGCCGTCTGGATGAACTCACTGCCCTGAGGGATGCCCTGTTCAAGGCACTGGATGAATATCTGGATTGAGCCGGGCTGAGCGGTGCCGGATACTTACCCGGAAAGCAGTTCCCTGGTTACTTGGTGTACCGTCATGACGTCTTCTCGGGTGCAGTCGAACTGCCCGACCTGTACCCGTATGACGAAGCGGTCTTGATGCCGGGTCTGGGTGAGGTAGACTCGGCCATCGTCATTGATGCGGGTGAGCAGTACCTCGGTGGCGACATCGCCGGCCTTGAGGGCAAAGCTGAACAGGGACAGGGTAGGGGGGGTGATGATCTCCACACCCGGCAGTGCGGCCATGGCGGCGGCCAGTTCCTGAGACCAGGCGACGTGGTTGCGGATGCGTCGGCGCAGGCCTTCCAGGCCGTAGGCGCGCAGGGTGAACCAGATCTTCAGGGCCCGGAAGCGACGCCCCAGGGGGACCGTCCACTCGTTGTAGTTGGTGATCTCCGACTGTCCCAGGGTTTCCAGGTAATCGGGACGCAGACCCAGGGTGCGGACCTGGGGGACGGGGTCGGCCAGAAGCTGGATGGAGCAGTCCATCTGTATGCCGAGCCATTTGTGGGGATTGAAGACGATGCTGTCGGCACCATCAATGCCTGCCCAGAGGCCACGGAACTCCGGGCAGATCATGGCCGATCCGGCCCAGGCGGCGTCCACGTGGGTGGTCAGGCCGTGGCTCCTGGCCACCGGGATGGCGTCCTGAAGTCGATCGCAGGCACCAATGCCGGTGCCACCCACGCAGAGGATCACCCCGGCTGGCCGGTAACCGGCGGCCAGATCGGCGCGGATGGCGGCGTCCAGGGCCGCGGTATCCATGGCATGGTGCTCATCGGTGGGGATCCTGACCAGGTTGTCCTGGCCGATGCCGGCGATGCGGATCGCCTTGTCGATGGATGAATGGACCTGGGTGGAGGCATAGACGCGCAGGCGGGGCTGGTCCGTGAGCCCTTGGGTGTTGCCGGTCCAGGACAGGGCCCGTTCCCGCATGGTGAGCACCGCCGAGAGGGTGGCGATGGTGGCGGTGTCGTGGATGGTGCCGGTGAAGTGGGGCGCCAGTCCCAGGGCGTCGCGCAGCCAGCCGATCATCACGGTTTCCATCTCCGTGGCGGCGGGGGAGGTTTGCCAAAGCATGGCCTGGGCGGCCATGCTGTTGGCCAGCTGCTCCGCCAGCATGGAGGCCGGCGCGGCGTTGCCGGGGAAGTAGGCGAAGAAGCGGGGGTGCTGCCAGTGGGTCATGCCATCGGGCACGATCCGGGCGAAGTCTTCAAAGATCGTTGCCATGGGCTCGGGCTGTTCCGGGGCGGCCTCGGGCAGGTGGGCGGCAATGTCGCCGGGCCGTGTCTGCGCCCGCACCGGACGGTCGCGCAGGCTGGTATGGTATTCATGGGTCCAGTCGGCGGCGCGTTTTGACCAGTGGCGAAGATCGTCGTGGTTCATCGGGGACTCCGGGGGCAGGGGAACGGGAGCGTTTTTGTTGGGTGTACAGGATATTCATTGCCATGAATAAAGTCCGCGATTTCATCCTGGATCTGGCCCGCGGTTTTTCCGTGGTCGGTTTGCTGGTGGGGACCCTTTTCTTTGCCTTTTCCCTTACCCCCAGTCTGGTCCCCCGGCCCTTCGGCATTCAGGGACTGATCTCCGGCCTGTCCCTGACCGCAGGCTATGCCGTGGGCTTTTTCTTTCGCTGGCTGTGGATCTACGTGGAATTGCCGGTACCCCGACGCCGTAACGAGTTGATCCTGAAGTCACTGGCAGCCCTGGTCTGCGCCGTGGTGGTGGTCACCTTTCTATGGCAGGCCACCGAGTGGCAGAACGCCCTGCGCACCCTCATGGGCATGGAGCCCATCGGCGGCATGCCCATGGTGGGGATCGGTCTGATGACCCTGTTGATATTCACGGTGCTGTTGGTGATGGCACGCCTGTTCAAATACACCTTCTTCTTCCTCTCCAGCCGGCTGCAGCGTTTCGTGCCCACCCATGTCTCCCATGTGGTGGGGGTGCTGATCGCGGGTATGCTGTTCTGGTCGCTGATCGACGGGGTGATCTTCTCCCTGGCCCTGCGGGCGGCGGACAACTCCTATCAGCAGGTGGATGCCCTGATCCAGGATGATCTGGCCCGTCCAGAGGAGCCTCTCAAGACCGGCAGCAGCGCCTCCCTGATCCCCTGGGCGGAGTTGGGTCGTCAGGGGCGTAACTTCATCTCATCGGGCCCCTCAGCTGCTGAGATCGCGGACTTTACCGGTACCACGGCCCAGGAGCCGCTGCGAGTCTATGTGGGACTGAATGCGGCGGATACGGCCCAGGAACGGGCTCGGCTGGCCCTGGAGGAACTCAAGCGGGTCGGCGGATTCGAGCGTTCCGTGCTGCTGTTGGTGACGCCGACGGGCACGGGATGGGTGGATCCGGCGGCCCAGGATACGGTGGAGTATCTGCATCGGGGGGATATCGCCACGGTGACGGCCCAGTATTCCTACCTGCCCAGCGCCCTGTCCCTGATCGTGGAGGGGGAGTACGGGGCCGAGATGGCCCGGGCCCTGTTCGAGAAGGTGTACGGCTACTGGACCGGGCTGCCCCGGGACGCCCGGCCCGCCCTGTATCTCCATGGCCTGAGCCTGGGGGCGCTCAATTCCGACCGCTCCTTCGATGTCTACGACATCATTCAGGACCCCTTCCATGGCGCCCTCTGGAGCGGCCCCCCGTTTCGCAGCGAGACCTGGCGCAAGGCCACCCAGGAGCGGGACCCGGATTCTCCGGCCTGGCTACCCCGGTTTCGGGACGGCGCGGTGGTGCGTTTCATGAATCAGACCCGGGGGCTGAACGACGAGACGGGTCCCTGGGGGACATTCCGCATCGCTTACCTACAGCACGCCAGCGATCCGGTCACCTTCTTCGACACCCATGCCTTCTTCCGTGAACCGGAGTGGATGCTGCCGCCCCGGGGGCCGGATGTGTCGCCGGATCTGCGCTGGTACCCGATCGTCACCATGCTGCAACTGGCGGCGGACATGGCGGTGGGGTCCACTCCTCCCGGGTATGGCCACACCTTTGCGGTCGAGCATTATATCGATGCCTGGCATGCGCTCACGGAGCCGGAGGGCTGGTCAACGGCGGATCTGGCCCGCCTGAAGGCCCTGTTCTCCCGCTGAGGCAGGGCTTACCGGCCGTTGAGCCAGCGATCCAGTTGATTGGCGAAGGCCTGGCGGTCACGCTGATTCAGAGCATCGGGTCCGCCCGTATCGATGCCGCTGGCCCGCAGGGTTTCCATGAAGTCCCGCATCTGCAGGCGCTCCTTGATGCTCTCCGGGGTGTAGCGTTCACCCCGTGGGTTGAGCACATGCACGCCTTTGTCGATCACCTCCGCCGCCAGGGGGATGTCAGCGGTAATGACCAGGTCGCCGGCCTGGGCCTGGCGGACGATTTCCTGGTCCGCCACGTCGTAGCCATGACTTACCTGGATGGCGCGTATGAACGGGGACCGGGGCACCCGTATGTGCTGGTTGGCCACCAGGGTGACCGGGGTGCGGGTGCGCTGGGCGGCGCGGAACAGGATGTCCTTGATCACGGCGGGGCAGGCATCGGCGTCGACCCAGATGCGTTGACCGGGAGGTATGGTGGTATCGGCAGGCATGGGCACAGTATACGCCATTGGGCCGAAGACTCTGTGCCGAGGGTTGAGGCAGGTGGGTTATGCACATCTCGCCAAGGGCGTTATCGATCCTGTACATATTTGTCAAGTCGCAGGTCGTGCCTGATGATTATTTTTTAAGTTTTTGAAATTAAACATTTTTTATTGAATTGGTTATTTTTTGTTCAAATTGTCATGGCCTGTGATGGGGCCTGCCGCAGGGGCGGTTTCGGACATGCTTTCCACAGAGTTATCCACAGGTTCTGTGGATAGAGGGTGATCGGCACGGCTGACGGCGCGCAGGCGCAGTCCCAACAGCAGGGCGGCGACGGTGAGACCCATGATGAGCCCGATCCAGTAGCCATGCACGCCCAGGGGGGAGATTTCGCCCAGACCCCGGGTGGCCAGCCCGTGTCCGGCGGCCAGGCCCACGGCCCAGTAGGACAGCAGGGTGATCAGCATCAGGACTCGGGTGTCCTTGTACCCCCTCAGGGCGCCGGCCATGTTCAGTTGCAGGGCATCGGAGAGTTGGAAGAGCACCGCCAGGAAGATCAGTGACAGGGCCAGTGCCCGTACCTGGACATCATGGGTATAAAACCCGATGACCGTTTCTCCCAGCAACAGCAAAAAGACACCGTTGATGAGGGCGGTCAAGAGGGAGATCACCACGCCGTTCCAGGCCACGAATCGCGCCTGCCGTTTCCGACCGGCCCCCAGCGTGTGGCTGACCCGGACGGTCAGGGCCATGCCCAGGGCCAGGGGGAGGACGAAGATGAAGGAGGTGATGTTCAACGCCACCTGGTGGGCGGCCACGGTGATCTCCCCCAGACTGGCCACCAGCAAGGCGATGACGGTGAACAGGGTGACCTCCACGAAGATGGCGACGCCGATGGGCAGACCCACGAACAGCAACTCACCGATCAGGGCCGGGCGAGGCGGCGTCAGCCGTGACCACAGGGCTACCGGGGTGTAGATCGGGCTGCGCCGGGTGTAGATCAGCATCGCCAGGCCCATGGTCCAGAAGGACAAGGCCGTGGCGATACCACAGCCCAGGGCCCCCAGGGCGGGCAGATCAGCCAGGCCGGCGGGCGTCAGTGGACCGAGTAGTGCCGCCACGCCGCTGCCGCCGTGGATCAACAGGTAGTTGGCGGGGATGTTGATCCCCAGGCCGAGGAGACCGATCCACAGAGCGGGGCGGGTGTGGCTCATGCCGTCGGAAAAGGCCCTCAGAGCCAGGAACAGGGCAATCCCCGGCATGCCCAGGGCAACGCCCGCGAGGTAGTCGCTGGAAAGGGCGGCAACCTCCGGCGGCACGTCCATCCACTGGAAGATGGGGGCGGACAGTTGCCGGAGTATCAGGCCCACCAGCGTACCCATGATCAGGCTGATCCACAGCGCCTGATGGACCCGGGCCCGGATCCGGTGGTGGTCTCCTGCGCCCAGGCGTTCGCTGACGATAGGGGTGAGCCCCATCAGGGTACCCAGCATGAACAGCATCATGGGCATCCAGAGGCTGGCGCCGACGGAGACGGCGGCCAGATCGGTTGCGCTCAGACGGCCGGTCATCATGACATCGGCCACCCCCATCCCGGCTTGGGTGAGCTGGGCGCCGCAGATGGGCAGGGCGAGCAGGAGCAGCCGCCGGGTTTCCATACCGCTGCGGCGGAGCCATGGGGGGAGCAGGATATCTGTCAAGCGGATCAGAGGCATGTCATGCGGGAGCGGCCTTCGGCCGCGAATGGGTACCGGTGCAGCAGGCATGCCGGGGGGACGGATGGTTCCCCCGGTGACGGGCTCAGTCATCCAGGGGGATGACGTGCTCCGCCTGCAGACGGCGTCCCTGGTCCGGTGCATGGCTGAAACGGCCCGTGACCCGGACTTCACGGCCTAGGTAGGGAGCGATCAGCGCATCGGGCAGAATGGCCACGCGGCGCAGTTGGGCATCCTCGATCCAGTAGTGGAGGGGGTCTTCCACCCGCCGGACGGTGCCCTCGGTGGTGATCAGGCGGCCGTCATGGCTGGCCGGCTGATTGACCAGCATCATCAGTGGTACCGCCTGGGGCGACGGTGGGGCTTCGCCGCAGGCCGACAGGAGCCACAGCAGGGGGAGGGCGGTGAGGGCCTTCAGGGGGCGTAAGGGCATGGGATCACTTCAGAGGTTACAGAAGAGGAGAGACGGTGTTGCCTGTGCAAGGGTACCAAAAACCGAAGACCTTGGCTGGTTGCCGGGCGGGCAGCCCTTCGTGATCCTGAAGCCTTGCCCTTCAGTCGGCTACCGGTCGGGGCGCGTTCAGGCAGCGGTGATAGCAGCGAATGCCGGTGAACAGGTTCCAACTCAGCAGGCCGTTGGAGGCGGCAAAGAGCAGCATTGCCGGGATCAGCAGGACGGGCCAGGCCAGGGCCGTCAGGCCGGCGACGAGGGCCGCCAGGTGCAGGTGGAGCTGGAGTCGGGTCAGCCCCAGGGGGATGACCTCGTGCATGTTGGGTACCCGCATCTCGAAGTTGCCGGAGCGCATGCGGGTTTGGTTCAGATGCAGCCAGACCAGGAAGGGCACGATCTTGTACAGCATGCCGTTGATCACCGACACGGCAAATCCGGCCACGAACAGCCAGGCCGGCACCAGTGCCCAGACACCCCACAGGCCCCGGCCCGGGAGTAGCTGGATCACCGTCCAGACCAGTACCGCGGCCAGCAGCGAGACCATGCCGATGCGCCAGAACCGGACCGTGACATCCGCGTTGCGGCGGCGGCGCCTGGACTGCAGCCACAGGGTGACCCCGGCAAAACCCGCCATCAGGGCTGCCAGCATGCCACTGCCGGTCATGTTGATGACCTTGGCTGCGGCCGCCGGTACCGGCAGCAGGGCCGTCAGGGTCAGCACGGTCAGGACGGCAAATACCAGCGGGGCATGCAGGCGGGCCGGTAGGGCGGGGTACTCCGGCGTCATCTGGAACATGGGCACCACCTGATAGGCGGCGCCGGCCACCAGCAGTGCCACCCATCCCAGCAGGCCCCAGGCCAGGTGCAGGTCGGTCATGTGTCGGGGCAGGGGCCAGCCCAGACCCAGATGGCCTCCGGCCAGCCACCCGCCCATGACCGCCGTGACCAGCAGGGCGATGACCGCTAGGGTCATGGCTTGGGTGGTGGGTCCGCGCGCCTGACTGCGGGCCAGAGCGATCAGGGCGGTGAGGGTGAACAGCCCCAGACTGCCCAGCACCAGGGCGCCGCCGACGGCGATCCAGAAAGGTTGGTGCAGGATCAGGCCGATACCGAGCAGGGGCGTGCCCAGTGCCAGCAGGGTGAAGCTCAGACGGCCGGTGACGAGCCCCCGGGGGACGGGGGCGCCGGCTACCACCGGCAGCATCTGCTGCATGGCGCCGAACATGACCATGGCCACATAGCCCAGGACCAGCAGATGGGCGGCGCCGATCATGCCGGGCATCCAGCGCGACACCAGCACCTGCGGGCCGAGCAGGATCATGGCCACGGCAAACAGGACGCCGAACAGGGGGGCGACCGCCATGAACTGCAGGGGGACCCACAGGGGGGGCGTGCGGTCCAGGGACAGGCGGGACAGATTGTTCATGCCGGATCCTCCGGGAGCGGCTCGTCGGCACGCCAGATCAGGATCTCGAAGGGGGCGTGGGGCGGGGTGACGACCCGCCAGTCAAAGCCCATGTCCCGCAGGATGGGATAGAGGGGAAAGGGTTCGCGCCGGTGCCGCATGCACAGGATTTCCCCCGGCGCCAGCCGGGGGAGCAGGTCCAGTACCTGCTCCATGGGTTCCGGCGGCGGCAGGTCACGCACATCCAGCACACGCACGGGGCGCTGACCGCTCACGGCGCCAGGACCTTGACTTGCTCCATCAGATCGTCGCGTTGGGTCTGCAGGAAGCGGTCGGCCATGGGGTAAAGGATCTGCTCTTCCTTGACGTTATGGAGCTGGATCATGGTCATGAGGGTTTCGATGACCCCGAGGGTGGTGTTGTCGTCCCGCTGATCCTTGGCGATACGGATCTCGTCGATGAGGGCACGCATCTGATCATGTTCCCGTCGCATGACCTCGGTGGGACCCATGGTGCTGCCGCTGACGGTCTCGATGGCCGGGAACAGCAGGGCTTCTTCCCGTTGCAGATGGCGCTCCATGTCGTGATGGAACTCCCGGAAGCAGGTTTCGGCCGCCTCCCAGTCGCCGTCGGCGATGGCGGATTCCAGGTCCGCCAGACGATAGTCGCATTCCCGGTGGTCGGCGGTGAAGAAGTCCTGGATGGTTTCCATGATGGGGGCCTTGAAAATGGTGAGTTTGAGCGCAAACTATCAGTCGGGACAGGGGCTTGCACTTGACCCTGGTCAAGGCAGGCAACCGTGCTGAAATCCGCTATGATGACCGGCTTGAGACGGACGACATGCCGTGTCCGCACCCATTCGCTACACAGGAGTCCATCGTGGCAGAAACTCCCGGGACCGTGGCCCTGGCCTTCACCGGGGCCTCCGGGGCCCAGTATGGCCTGCGTTTGCTGGAATGTCTGATCCAGGCGGGCGTGCGTGTCTATCTCATGGTGTCCCGTCCCGCTCAGGTGGTCATCAGCATGGAAACGGACCTCTCCATGCCCGGTCGCCCCCGGGAGATCGAGCACTTCTTCTCCGAACGGTTCAATGCGGCCCCGGGCCGGTTGCGGGTCTTTGACCGGGAGCAGTGGACCGCCCCGGTGGCCAGCGGGTCTTCACCGCCCGATGCCATGGTCATCTGTCCGTGTACCACGGCCACCCTGGCCGCCGTCTCCGGCGGTGCCAGCCGTTCTCTCATCGAACGGGCCGCGGATGTAGCCCTCAAGGAGCGCCGTCGCCTGATCCTGGTGGTGCGGGAGACACCGTTTTCGGAGATCCATCTGGAGCACATGCTGCGGCTGGCGCGCATGGGGGCGGTGATCATGCCGGCCAATCCGGCCTTCTATCATCGGCCGGAAGGGGTGGATCAGTTGGTGGATTTCGTGGTGTCGCGGATCTTGGATCATCTGCACGTTCCCAATGACCTTATCCGTCGCTGGGGCGCGGAACCTGTCGGGGAGGAATGAATGGAACTGCCGCTGTTTCCCCTCAATACCGTCCTGTTTCCCGGCGGGGTGTTGCCCCTGCGAATTTTCGAGACCCGCTATATCGACATGGTGTGTCATTGCCTGCGCACCGACGCCCCCTTCGGGGTGATCCTCATCCGCGAAGGGGGTGAGGTGGCGGGGCCGGCCGAGGTCCATACCGTGGGCACCTGGGGGCGGATCATCGACTGGGATCAGCGTCCCGACGGTCTGCTGGGTATTACGGTCCAGGGGGAGGCCCGCTTTCAAGTGGGGCGTACCTGGGTGCGCAAGGATGGCCTGATGATGGGCGAGGTCACCGAACGTCCCATGCCGGCGGACGTGCTGCTGCCTGCTGAATTCCTGCCCCTGTCCGAACTGCTGCAGCGCCTGTTGCAGGAACTGCCGCCCCCCTACCGCGACATGACGGGTGAGTTCGACCGGTGCGGCTGGGTCGGCGCCCGCCTGACGGAACTCATGCCGGTCAATTTGGCCCAAAAACAGGCGATGCTGGAGATGGATGATCATCTGGCCCGCCTGTTTCACTTGCGTGATGCCCTTGTCGGCCTGCATTCGGGCTGACCATCAAACCCTGAAGACACAAGGAGCGGCCATGGCCGTCATCGAGATCACCCAGGATAACCTGGATGCAGCCGTGCAGAACAATGACATCCTGATCCTGGATTTCTGGGCGCCCTGGTGTGCTCCGTGTCGGGCCTTTGCCCCCATTTTCGAGACGGCTTCGGCGTCTCATGAAGGGGTGGTGTTCGGCAAGATCAATACGGAGCAGGAGCAGCCGCTGGCGGCCCTGTTTCAGATTCGGTCCATCCCTACGCTGATGGTTTTCCGTGAACAGGTCATCGTGTTTTCCCAGCCGGGCATGCTGACGGCCTCCCAGCTGGATGAGGTGTTGGGCAAGGTGGCGGAACTGGATATGGACAAGGTGCGAAGCCAGCTGGAATCTCAGTCCCGGGCAGACAAGGCGTAGTGCTTCCTGCGGGCTGTTTTCGGCGGCAGGCCCGCTCAGCCCAGCAGCATGCGCAGGCCCAGCAGGATCAGCAGCACCGCGAAGAAACGCCGCACCAGCGGCACCGGCAGGCGATGGGTCAGCCACGCCCCCCAACGGGCGGTGAAATAGCTGGCTAAAGCGATACCGGCAAAGGCCGGCCAGTACACGTAACCGCTGGAGAAGTCCGGCAGGGCCGGGTTGCCCCAGCCATGGACGAGGAAGCCGGCCGTGCCCGCCAGGGCAATGGGTAGTCCCGCCGCCGCCGCCGTGGCGATGGCCTGGCGCAGGTGCACGTTGAACCACACCAGGAACGGCACTGTCAGGGTGCCGCCACCGATACCGAGCAGGGCGGAAATCCCGCCGATCACGCCACCACCCGTACTCAATACCACTGCACCCGGCAGGGGACGACCCGCCTTGGGCGGCAGGTTGAGCAGTAGATACAGGGCCACCAGGATCTCGAACACACCGAAGACCTGGCGCAACAGCCCCGCACTCATGAATTCGGCCAGGGTGGCGCCCCCGAGCGCCCCCAGGATGATGCCCGGTACCAGCCGTCTGAGGACATCCCAGCGCACGGCTCCGTGACGGTGGTGGGCGCGGGTGGAGGCGATGGCGGTGGGGATGATGGTGGCCAGGGAGGTGCCGATGGCCAGGTGGGTGACAACGCCGGGATCCATCTGCTGCCGGGTGAACAGCCAGACCAGGGCGGGGACGATGATCAGCCCCCCGCCCACGCCCAGCAGGCCGGCAATGACCCCGGTAAAGGCCCCCAGGGCCAGGTAGATGGTGATCTCCCCCATGGCGCAACGCATCTCCGGTACGCGATGAACAAAAAGGGCCGCCCGGTGGGCGGCCCATGCAGAGCTGATAACGGCAAACGCCGTCTTTGAATCAGGCCAGGGCCTTGAAGGCGTCGGCGGCGGCCTTGATGGTGGCCTCCAGATCCTCTGCACTGTGGCTGCTGGACAGGAAGCCCGCCTCGAAGGCGGAGGGGGCCAGGTAGACGCCCCGATCCAGCATCAGGTGGAAGAACTTGCCGAAACGGGCCACGTCGCACTGGTTGACCTGATGGAAGTTGGTCACTTCCGGCTGGTCGGTGAAGAACAGGCCGAACATGCTACCCACCTGATTGGCGGCCATGGGAATGCCGGCCTTTTTCGCCTCGCCCAGGATGCCGGAGACCAGGGTCCCGGTCTTGGCGGTGAGGTCCTCATGGAAGCCCGGGGTGGAGAGGATCTCCAGAGTCTTCAGGCCCGCGGTCATGGCGATGGGGTTACCGGACAGGGTACCCGCCTGATAGACCGGACCCAGGGGGGAGAGGTATTCCATCACCTGACGACGGCCACCGAAGGCGCCTACCGGCATGCCGCCGCCGATGACCTTGCCCAGGGTGGTGAGGTCGGGCTTGATGCCGTAATAGGCCTGAGCACAGCCTAGGGCGACGCGGAAACCGGTCATGACTTCATCGAAGATCAGCAGGGCGCCGTATTCGTCGCAGACACTGCGCAGACCTTCCAGGAAGCCGGGGGCCGGGGGGATGCAATTCATGTTGCCCGCCACCGGCTCGACGATGATGCAGGCGATCTCGTTGCCCACCTGGGAGAAGACATCCTTGACCTGCTCCAGGTCGTTGTAGCTGACGGTCAGCGTGTGTTCCGCCAGGGAAACCGGTACGCCGGGGGAATTGGGCTCACCCAGGGTGAGTGCGCCGGAACCGGCCTTCACCAGCAGGGAGTCACCATGGCCGTGGTAGCAGCCCTCGAACTTGAGGATCTTGTCGCGACCGGTGAAGCCACGGGCCAGACGGATGGCGCTCATGGTGGCCTCGGTGCCGGAGCTGGTCATGCGCACCATTTCCATGGAGGGCACCAGTTCGCAGACCCGATCGGCCAGTTGGATCTCCAGTTCGGTGGGGGCACCGAAGGACAGGCCATTGAGGGCCGCCTCGCGCACGGCGGCGATGACTTCCGGGTGGGCGTGGCCGGCGATCATCGGACCCCAGGAGCCCACGTAGTCGATGTAGCGCTTGCCGTCCGCATCGTACATGTAGGCGCCCTGGGCGCGTTCGATGAAGATCGGATCGCCGCCCACGCCCTTGAAGGCGCGGACCGGAGAGTTCACGCCACCGGGGATGTGCTTCTGGGCTGCCTGGAAGAGATCATGGGATTTTGTCATGAGGTGATCTTTCGCTGTGTTGGCTGGTGAATGGGGGCTGTCGCAAATAAAGCCCTACAAGATACTCGATACCGCGCGCCGGGCAAAATCAAAGCAGGGCAAACCTTGCCTGGATCAAAAACGGGCGCTCAAGCGGGCTGCGGCGGCCCGGATATCCTTGGCGCCGAACACGCCCTGCACCACGGCCAGCATCCCGGCACCAGCCTGTATGACCGCGTCGGCATTGTCCTCGGTGATGCCGCCGATGGCCGTGATGGGCAGGGCGAGGGTCCGGCGGGCTTCCCGGATGAGGCTCAAAGGCGCGTGGACGGTCTCCGGCTTGGTGCCGGAGGGGAACACGGCGCCGAAGGCCACGTAGTCCGCTCCTGCCGCCGCCGCCCGGCAGGCCAGTTCCAGTCGGTTGTAGCAGGAGACGCCGACGATCCGTTCGGGGCCGACCAGGGCGCGTGCTTCGGCAATGCCGCCATCATCACTGCCGATGTGGACACCATCCGCCGCCACCCGCGAGGCCAGTGCGGCATCGTCATTGACGATGAACAGGGCCTGATGGCGACGGCACAGCCGGCGCAGTGCCGTCGCCTCGGCGAGGCGACGGTCATGGTCACGGCTCTTGTCCCGGTACTGGAGGATACGTGCGCCGCCGGCCAGGGCTGCTTCCGCCTGTCGCAGCAGGGCCTCGCCGCCATCCTGGGGGGTGATCACATAGAGTCCCCGCAGTGGCCGAACATGCCTAGAAATGGGCGGTATCGTCATGTTCCGGCTCTTCATCCTCGGATTCGTCACTGGCCCAGAACAAGCGGTTGGGGATGAGCTGGCCCATGCCCAGCCGGTGGGCCCGGTCCAGGGTGTGCCAGGTGTAGGTGAGGGCCTCATGCACGGCGGAAGCCGGGTCGATGCCTTGGGCCAGTAGTGCGGCGATCGCCGCCGAGAGGGTGCAGCCGGAGCCGTGATACTCTCCAGCCAGACGGTCCGCCGGATAGGTTTCCAGGCGACGGTGGTTGCCGTAAAGCACATTCTGCACCCGTGGCGTGTTTTCATGGGTGCCGGTGATGAGCACATACTCACAGCCCTGATCCAGCAGGAACATGGCACAGGCATCCAGGGTGTCGCAGCCCTGGGCCAGTACCCGGGCTTCCAGGGTGTTGGGGGTGAGCAGGGTGGTGAAGGGCAGCAGCAGGTTGTTGAGGGCGTCCACCATCTCTTCCGTGGCAAGGGCGGTGCCGGCCCCCGAGGCCAGTACCGGATCCAGGACCACCGGCAGGTCCGGGTAGTCGGTGAGCAGGGTATGGATGGCCTGCGCAGCCTCGATGGAGCCGATCATGCCGATCTTGATCGCGGCTACCGGCATGTCTTCCAGCACGGCCCGCGCCTGCTGGACGATGAGTTCTGCCTCCAGGGGCGCGATGCCGATCACGTCGGCGGTGTCCTGCACCGTGACGGTGGTGATCACGGACACAGGATGACAGCCCATGCTGAGGATGGCTTCGATGTCGGCCTGAATGCCGGCGCCTCCGGTGGGGTCGTGCCCCGCCAGGGTCATGACGACAGGAACCGATGGAGTGGCGGTCATGATAAGCTCCCAATGGGTAATCCATCAGAGTGTATCACTTGCCCGGGCCAGGCCAGGGGCATCACACCAGCGGAGGTCGGTTTGCCGTGAAGACTTATCAATGCGTGATTTGCGGATTCGTCTATGACGAGGCCAAGGGGTTACCGGACGACGGCATTGCGCCGGAGACGCCCTGGGTAGATGTGCCTGAAGGCTGGGTGTGTCCCGAGTGTGGTGCGGAGAAATCGGATTTTGAGGAAATGGCCGGCTGACTTTCCCCTTCCCTTCATCCCCGGCCCTTCTCCCCCGGGGGAGAAGGGCGCAGGTCGGGTGGGCGGTTTCAGCGAAGGGATATCTGCTGCCAGCCCCGATTCCTGGCCGTGACGGTGAGCTTCTCGTCACCGTCCACCACCACCGGATTGTCGACTCGCTCCAGCAGCGGCAGGTCATTGTGGGAGTCGCTGTAGAACCAGCTCCCTTGCAGTCCCATGCCGGGCCGCTGCGCCAGCCATTGTTCCAGGCGTCTCACCTTGCCGCCCTGGAAGCAGGGTATCCCTTCCAGTTCTCCTGTATAGGCGCCGTCGCGGAATTCCGGTTCCGTAGCCAGCAGATTGTCCACCCCCAGGGCCTCGGCGATGGGCTGGGTGACGAAGCGGTTGGTGGCGGTGATGATCAGCAGGGTGTCACCAGCCTCCCTGTGCCGGTCCAGGACCTCCTCTGCGCGGGGAGCGATCAGGGCGTTGATCCGGGTTTCCATGAATTCCTCGCGCCAGGCCAGCAGGTCCTCCAGGGTATTGGCCGCCAGCGGCGAGAAGGAGAAACGGCAGAATGCCAGGATATCCAGGGTGCCGGCCTTGTAAGCTTCAAGGAACTCCAGGTTGCGGGCCTGATACACATCGGCGTCTACGATCCCCCGATCCACGAGGAAACGCCCCCACTCGTAATCGCTGTCTCCTGCCAGGAGGGTGTTGTCCAGGTCGAACAGGGCAAGGCTCACTGCGTGTCTCCTCTATCATCGCTTGCTTGAATCGTGACATTCTACTCAGCACGGTCGGGTCAAGGCCATCATGCCTGAAGCTTGCCCTGGAGCATTTGCCGATCGGCTCCGCTTGTGAAAAAATGCAATTCACAGACCAGCTTCCAAGTGACCTCGTTAAGTGATTGATTGTGATGGCTATAGGCCCAACGTCGGTATCATCCTGTGCAATCGGGACCGACGCCTGTTCTGGGCCAAGCGCATCGGGCAGCAGGCCTGGCAGTTTCCTCAGGGGGGGATCCGAAGGGATGAGTCGCCGACGGAGGCCATGTACCGCGAACTGGCGGAAGAGACCGGCCTTGAGCCTGCCGATGTGGAAGTCGTCGGCTACACCCAGGACTGGTTGCGCTACCGTCTGCCCAAGCATCTGATCCGGCGTCGGCCGGGGCCTCTGTGCATTGGTCAGAAACAGGTCTGGTTTCTGGTGCGGCTGGTGGGGGATGACGGTCGTGTCCGTCTGGACGCCGCGCCTCATCCGGAGTTTGATGCCTGGCGCTGGGTGGATTACTGGTACCCCATGCGTGAGGTGGTCTTCTTCAAGCGTCACGTGTACCGCCAGGCCCTGCGGGAGCTGGCACCGTTACTGTTTCAGGAGGATGTGCCCTCCTATCCTGCCGAGCGGCGCTACCGCCCCCGCCGGCTCTGAGTCACCCGGGCCGCGGCGGCGGTCCCCTCTACCGGCAACCCTATCCCATGCTCCATGTTCTCAGACGCATCGTTCTGGAGGTAAGCGCCGCCGACAATCTGACGTCGGCCCTGGGCATCATCGTCCGACGCGTCAAGCAGGAACTGGATATCGATGTCTGTTCCGTCTATCTGAGCGAACCCGGGGGGCAGCGGCTGCTGCTGATGGCCTCCGAGGGCCTCAATCCCGATTCCGTCGGTCAGGTGGAAATGTCCGCCGGCGAAGGTTTGGTGGGCCTGGTGGCGGAGCGGGCGGAGCCGGTCAACCTGGAGAACGCCCCCGACCACCCTCGCTTCAAGTATTTCCCCGAAACCGGTGAGGAACGTTATCACGCCTTCCTGGGCGTACCTATCGTGCACAATCGGCGCATGCTTGGGGTGCTGGTGGTGCAGCAACGGGAGCGTCGGCGCTTCGATGATGAGCATGTGGCCTTTCTCATCACTCTGGCGGCTCAGCTGGCCGGTGCCATCAGTCATGCGGAGCTGATCGGCGAGGTGGGGCGGCGGCGGGAGCGCCCGGCCCAGGAAAACCTGCAGATCACCGGCATTCCCGGTGCCGCCGGCGTAGCGGTGGGCCAGGGGGTAGTGGCCTATGCCCTGGCTGACCTGGATTCCGTGCCCGATCGCGATGCGGAGAATGTCCACGAGGAAGAGCAGATCTTTCGCGAGGCGGTGCGAGCGGTTCAGGATGAGCTCAACGAGATCAAGCGCCGCATGCAGGACATCTTACCGACAGAGGAGCTGTTGCTGTTTGATGCCTACGTGATGATGCTGGGCAGCGATAGCCTGGTGAACGGCACGGTAGAGCGCATCCGGGCGGGAAGCTGGGCGCCTTCCGCCCTGAGGGACACCGTGCGGGAGAGTACCCGGGCCTTTGAAGAAATGGATGATCCTTATCTGAGCGAGCGGGCCACCGATGTGCGGGATATCGCCCGGCGTATCCTCATGCGCCTGCAGTCCCATGTGCGTGGTCCTGAAGATTTCCCCGAACGCACCATCCTGCTGGGGGAGGACGTGACCGCCACCCAGCTGGCCGAGGTGCCGGCGGACCGTCTGGCCGGGGTAGTGTCGTCCAAGGGTACTGGCTCATCCCATGTGGCGATCCTGGCCCGGGCCATGGGGGTCCCGGCCGTGATGGGTGTGTCCGATCTGCCGGTGGGGCGGCTGGAAGGCCGTGAGATCGTGGTGGATGGCTACCGGGGCAGTCTCTACATTCAGCCCAGTCCCGAGTTGTTGGAGCAGTTCAAGCATCTGCAGGAAGAGGAGCAGGAGCTGGCGGACGGCCTGCGGACCCTGGCCCAGGAGCCGGCAATCACCCAGGACGGTTGCGAGGTGCCGGTGTATGCCAATAGCGGCCTGCTGGCGGATATCGCCCCGTCCATTCAGTCGGGTGCCGATGGTATCGGCCTCTATCGCACCGAAGTCCCCTTCATGATCCGGGACCGTTTCCCCGGGGAGGAGGAACAGACGGAGATCTACCGTGAGGTCCTGATGTCATTCAACCCGCGATCGGTAACGCTGCGGACCCTGGACGTGGGCGGGGACAAGGCCTTACCCTATTTCCCGGTGGTGGAAGACAACCCCTTTCTGGGCTGGCGAGGGATCCGCATCACCCTGGACCACCCGGAGATCTTTTTGACTCAGCTACGCGCCATGCTGCGCGCCAGTCAGGGGCTGAGCAATCTCCACATCCTGTTCCCCATGATCAGTTCCCTGGGCGAACTCAAGGATGCCCTGCAATTGTTGCAGCGGGCACGGGACGAGCTGCTGGATGAGCATTATGTGATTCCGGTGCCCCGGGTGGGGGTGATGGTCGAGGTCCCTTCAGCGGTCTATCTGTCGGAGGCCCTGGCGCGCAGGGTGGACTTCCTGTCCGTGGGCACCAATGACCTGGTCCAGTATCTGTTGGCGGTGGATCGCAACAATGCTCGGGTGGCGGATCTGTACAACGCCTTGCACCCGGCGGTACTGCACGCCCTGAGCCATGCCGCCCGGGGCGCTCATCAGGCCGGCAAGCCCATCAGTGTCTGCGGGGAGATGGCCGCTGATCCGGCTTCGGTGATCCTGCTGCTGGGCATGGAGATTGATGCCCTCAGTGTGAACGTGGCCTCCTTGTCGCGGGTGAAGTGGGTGATTCGCAGCTTCTCCCGGGCGCGCGCCCGGGAGCTGCTGACTCAGTGCATGACCATGGAGGAGCCGGCGGCCATCCGTGCCCTGCTCAACAACGCCCTGGTCCAGGCCGGACTGGGTGGATTGGTGCGGGCCGGCAAGACCTGATATTCAGCCCGTCTTACCGCAATCCGCCATCACCTACAGCCACCGGGAGAGGTGGCGTTCCACCTGCTGCCAGTCCATCTCTCCCACCTTTTGGTAGACGATCCGTCCGTTGGGGGCGATCAGGAAGGAGGTGGGGGTCAGGCGCACGTTGCCGAAGGCCTCGGCGACCTCGCCGGTGGTGTCCAGTCCCACGGTGTAGTTGATACTTCTTCTCCGGGCCATCTCCGCCACTTGCTCCGGCGGGTCGTAGGCCATGGCCACGCCGATTACCTTCAGGCCGCGCTCATGGTAGCGATCGTGGATATCCCGTAAATGGGGGATTTCCTGCACGCAGCTGATGCAGGTGGTGGCCCAGAAGGTGAGAAGTACCGGACGGCCTTCCAGTGAGGCCAGGTCCACCTGGGACTGATCCAGGGTTTGTACCGCCACCCTGGGCATGGGGCGCAGGCCTTCCGGGGCCAGCCACAGGGCAAGCAGCCCGCCCAGCAGCACCACCAGGAAGGCACCTATCAGCAGGTCTCTCTTGTTCATTTTCATCAGCCGTGTCCGTGTTGCAAAGGGCAGGGACCGTATCTTAATCGCCCACGGCGCTGCACGGCCATATTCGATCTTAAACCGGTGGTCATGGGCATGTATGATGATCCCCCTGGGCGGGGGTATCATCCCCTGGACCGAGTGTTTCATAGCTGAGCGGGAGATCATGTGGTGATAAGGGCAGGCATTGTCGGGGCCACCGGGTATACGGGTGTTGAATTGTTGCGGCTGTTGCTGGCCCACCCGAAGGTGGAGCCGGCGGTGGTCACCTCCCGCGGCAATGCCGGCGAGCCGCTGGAATCCCTGTTCCCGAACCTGCGGGGGCAGGGGCCGCTGGTGTTTCAGGAACCCGATCCGGGCGCCTTGGGCGAGTGCGATGTGGTTTTCTTTGCCACCCCCCACGGCGTGGCTCATGCCATGGCCGGTGAGCTGCTGGCCCGGGGCACCCGTGTCATCGATCTGTCCGCCGATTTCCGTCTCAAGGACCCGCGGCTGTGGAGCCGGTGGTACGAGCAGCCTCATGGGGCGCCCGAACTGCTGGATGAAGCGGTCTATGGGTTGCCTGAGCTCAACCGTGAGCGAATTCCCCAAGCCCGTCTGATCGCCGTGCCCGGTTGCTATCCCACCGCCGTCACCCTGGGGTTCCTGCCCCTGTTGGAGCAGGGCGTGGTGGACCTCGACCGGTTGGTGGCCGATGCCAAGTCCGGCGTCAGCGGCGCCGGGCGCAAGGCCCAGGTGGGTTCGCTGCTGTGTGAGACTGCCGAGAACTTCAAGGCCTATGCCGTGCTGGGGCACCGGCATTTGCCGGAGATTCTGCAGACTCTGTCCGCGGTGGCCGGGCAACCGCCTGGGCTGACTTTCGTACCCCATCTGGTGCCTATGATCCGCGGCATTCTGGCCACCCTCTATGCCACGCTGACCCATCCCGATGCGGATCTGCAGGCCCTGTATGAACAGCGCTATGCCGACGAACCCTGCGTGGATGTGCTGCCCGCCGGCGGCCACCCGGAGACCCGGAGTGTCCGCGGGACCAATCTGTGCCGTCTGGCGGTGCACCGGCCCGGCGGCGGCGATACGGTTGTTGTGCTTTCCGCCATCGACAATCTGGTCAAGGGTGCCTCCGGGCAGGCGGTGCAGAACATGAATCTGATGTTCGGACTGCCGGAGGCGCTCGGGTTGGAATCCATCGCTGTGCTGCCCTGACAGGATGGTCAGGCGACGGGTTCATGCCGGGTATCACCACGCCGGCCAGTGGCGCCCCTGGCAGCTGTTCCTGGTGGCAGTGACGCTGTTGGGGGGCCTGCTGCTTGCCGGGTGGCAGAGTTATCGGCTGGGCTATGATCACGGCCTTTTGTATGGGCAGGACACTGATCTGCAGATCGCGGAACTGGGCCCCCGTTACAAGGATCTCGAAACCGCCCACCGTCGGCTCAGGCAGCGTCATGCGGCTCTGGAACGAGATCTCATGATCGAACGGGAGGCTTCAGCGCGGGTCCGCTCGTCGATCCATGAAATGGAGCAGCGTATTTACCACCTGACGGAGGAACTGGATTTCTACCGCAACATCATCTCACCCGAAGACCTGGAGCGGGGGTTGCATATCCAGCGGGTGCGGCTGGAACCCGACCCGGAACATCACGGCCATTACTTCTACCAGGTGGTGCTGACCCAGGTGCAGGGCAGTCAGGTGGTGGAGGGTATCCTTCGGTTGGGGCTGGAAGGGCGTAATGCCGGTGAGCAGGTGCGTTATGACCACGCGGCCATTTCCCCGGATCAGGCCCGGGGCCGGGGATTTTCCTTCCGCTATTTTCAGGTGCTCGACGGGCGTCTGGTGCTCCCTGAGCATCTGCTGCCGGAACGGTTGATCATCCAGGCCGAGCCCGGTGGCGGCGGGCTTCGCGCCACGGAGCAGTCCCTGCCGTGGCAATCCCTTTTCAATCTCAGTGGAGGCAGTCCCTGATGTGGTCCCGTCGTAAGAAGCTCAAGGCGGCCCGGGTGGATACCATCGTGGGTCGTAACACGGTCATCACCGGTGACGTGAAATTTTCCGGTGGCCTGCACCTGGAGGGTACGGTCCGAGGCAATCTGCTGGCCGATGATGAGGGGCAGGAGTCCATTCTGGTGCTTAACCAGGGTGCCTTGGTGGAAGGGGATGTCAGGGTCCCTCGGGTGATCATCAATGGTTCCGTGGAAGGGGATGTGCATGCCTCCGTGCATGTGGAACTGGCTCCCCATGCACGGATTCGCGGCAATCTGCATTACACTCTGATCGAGATGGCCGCCGGCGCCGAGGTCAATGGCAGTCTGGTCAGGCGGTCCGATGAGCCCATGCGGCTGGAACATCTGGATGTGCCGGCAGAGAAGTCACGGCACGATGTCGGCAGGAAGGGCATTGATGAGGCCGAACCCAAGACCAGGCTGCCGAGTACCGCAACCAAGGATTCTTGACCATTTCCGTAAGCCAATGATAGCGTAGCGTGATCGCCCACTCCGGGCACGAGACAGCGACCATGGAGAAGCAGACAAAATGAGCGCAACCGAAACCAGCACCGATGCCATGCCCAGCCCGCTGGTGTTCACCGATTCCGCGGCCGCCAAGGTGAAGTCCCTGATTGATGAGGAAAACAATCCTGAGCTGAAGCTGCGCGTCTTTGTCAGCGGCGGCGGTTGTTCCGGGTTTCAGTACGGTTTCACCTTCGATGAAGAAGTCAACGAAGGTGACACCGCGGTGGAGAAGGCGGGGGTGACCCTGCTCATCGACCCGATGAGCTTCCAGTACCTGATGGGGGCCGAGATCGACTACACGGAGAGCCTGGAAGGGGCTCAGTTCGTGATCCGTAACCCCAATGCCACTACGACCTGTGGTTGTGGGTCTTCATTCTCTGTCTGACGGGATTGTCGGCATGAATCTCTCCCGGCTGGTTGCCCTGATCCGTTTCGGTTGGTACCGCATGATGGCCCAATTGGGTCATGACACCGGCCGTTTCAATGTCGGTTACATGTATGCCAGGGGGCAGGGCGTCCGTCAGGATGATGCCGAGGCGATCCGCTGGTACCGGATGGCGGCCGAGAACGGTGATCTGAATGCCCAGGGCAACCTGGCCCTGATGTACGTCCATGGTCGGGGTGTCGACAAGGATGAGGCCCAAGCCATGCACTGGTACCGCCTCGCCGCGGAGCAGGGCAGTACCAGTGCCCAGTGCAACCTGGCCTACCTGTATCTGCACGGCATTGGTGCGGACCAGGACGAGGTTCGGGCCGCCCACTGGTACCGGGTGGCGGCAGATCTGGAAAATCCTTCGGCCCAGTCCAATCTGGGGGTGCTCCACGCCAATGGTCGGGGCGTTTCGCAGGACATGGTCCAGGCCTACATGTGGACGCAACTGGCCGCGTTTCAGGGTTATGCCCAGGCCGAGGAGAATCTCAAGCAGTATGCCGCCGAGATGACACCGGAACAGGTCGACAGGGCTCTCCGGCTGGCCCGGGACTGGGATGCCGAAGCCTCTTCGGCACAGGCCCGATCGATGGTCGCAGATCGGATGGTAGAGCCGGCCCGGGAGGCCTGATCCTCCCGGCGGGATGCCGCCCCCCGGTCACGGGGCATGAATCCCCCCCAGTATCACGGCCCTGGATGCCCCCGTCACCGCGGGCAGATTCCCCGTTCTTCCCTGCATGCGTTCCCTGGCTAGCCAGGCAAAGGCCATGGCCTCCACCCAGTCCGGGTCCAGCCCATGGCGGCTGGACGGCTCCACGATGCAACCCGTCAGCAGTGTTTGTAGGCGAGCCAGCAGGGCGCCGTTGTGTACGCCGCCGCCGCAGACAATCACCCGGTCGGTTCCGGGGGCATGGGTCTCGATGGCCCGCACGACGCTCCCGGCCGTGAATTCCAGCAGAGTGCGTTGCACGTCCACTGCCGACACCCCTGCGCAGGCCGCCAGATGGGCCTGCAGCCAGGCCGGGCTGAAGTATTCCGTTCCCGTGCTTTTGGGCGGCGGCAGGCCCAGATAGGGGTCCGCCATCCAGCGCGTCAGCAGCGCTTCCACCACCTGTCCTGCCATAGCCCAGCGCCCATCCTCATCATGCTGTTCATGGCGATGATGCCGAACCCAATGATCCATCAGTGTATTGGCGGGGCCGGTGTCAAAGCCTTGGGCGGGAGATTGGATCGAGGCCGGGAGGGAGGTGATATTGGCGATTCCGCCCAGGTTCAATATCACGCGGTTTTCCTCCGGATGGCGCAGCATGGCCTGATGAAAGGCCGGCACCAGTGGTGCGCCCTGGCCGCCGGCGGCCATGTCGGCGTTGCGGAAATCCGCCACCACAGTCAGGCCGGTGATCCGGGCGATTCGGGCCGGGCTGCCGATCTGCAAGCTAAAGGAGGGGCGCGCATCCGGACGGTGGCGCACCGTCTGCCCATGGCTGCCGATGGCTGTGATGGTGGCGGCAGGGACCTGCGTTTGTGCCAGCAGGGACAGGGCCGCTTGGGCGAACAGGTCGCCGGTCAGGGCGTCCAGGCGCCCGTACTCATCCAGATCACCCCGCCAGTCCGGTGACGCCAGTCTTCTCAAGTCCTGTCTTAATGAGTCGGGAAATGGGTGCGCGATGGCCCCCAGGCATCGCAGCCCGTCGGCGTCGGATTCCACCAGGGCGGCGTCCACGGCATCCATGCTGGTGCCTGAGATCAGGCCGATGTAGCGTTCGGGCATGCAGGTTCTCGCAAAGGTCGTCAAAGGGTGGGGCCGTGTACCGGGCCGTTTCTTTGGTTATCATCGCCTTCCATCCCGATGTCAAATCGCCGCCCTTCATGCAAGCATCCAAGAGACAAGAGAAAGGAAATGATTGAAGTTTCAGATCAGATTGAGCTTATTCGTCGTGGCTGTCATGAGCTGTTGTTGGAAGATGAGCTGCGGGAGAAGCTCAAGGCCGGACGGCCCCTGAAGATCAAGGCCGGTTTCGATCCCACGGCGCCGGATCTGCACCTAGGGCATACAGTGCTGCTGAACAAGTTGCGCCAGTTCCAGGATCTGGGGCATGAGGCCATCTTTCTGATCGGCGACTTCACCGGCATGATCGGTGACCCCAGCGGCAAGAACAGTACCCGTCCTCCGCTCACTCCGGAGCAGGTGGCCGAGAATGCCCGTACCTATCAGGAGCAGATCTTCAAGATTCTAGATCCGGAACGCACCCGGGTCAGCTTCAATTCCACCTGGATGGGCAAGCTCACGGCTGTCGACATGATCCAGTTGGCGGCTCGCCATACCGTGGCGCGCATGCTGGAACGGGACGATTTCCACAAGCGCTATAGTTCGGGTCAGCCCATTGCCATCCACGAATTCCTTTACCCCCTGATCCAGGGCTATGACTCGGCGCAGCTGCAGTCCGATGTGGAACTGGGGGGAACCGATCAGAAGTTCAATCTTCTCATGGGGCGTGAACTGCAGAAGCAGTACGGGCAATCCCCGCAGGTGGTGCTGACCATGCCCATTCTGGAAGGGATGGATGGCGTGCAGAAGATGTCCAAGTCCCTGGGGAACTACATCGGTATCACCGAGGCACCCGAGGAGATGTTCGGCAAGATCATGTCCGTGTCCGACGCGCTCATGTGGCGTTATTTCGAACTGCTGTCCTTCCGGCCGATGACGGAGATCGAGGGTTTCCGCCGCGCCGTGGCCGAGGGCGCCAATCCCCGTGACATCAAGTTCCTGCTGGGCGAGGAGCTGGTGGGTCGGTTCCATGATGCGGCGGCGGCGGCCCGGGCAAAGCAGGCCTTTATCGAGCGTTTCCAAAAAGGGGCGATGCCTGACGACATCGAGGCCGTTACGGTACAAAGTTCCGAAGGGGCGTTGCCGCTGGCGAACCTGCTCAAGGAAGCCGGCCTGGTGTCCAGTACCTCCGAGGCGATGCGCATGATCCGTCAGGGAGCGGTGCGGATCGACGGTGAGCGTGTGGACGATGCCGGCGTCCAGGTGCAGGCCGGCAGCGAAGCGGTTTACCAGGTGGGCAAGCGACGTTTTGCACGGGTGTCCCTGCGCTGACCTCATTTGGAGGAGGGGGCAATAAAGCCCCTCTCCCCTTGTGGGAGAGGGGCTGAGGTGAGGGGG
>NZ_JAJNQM010000036.1:0-32786 GCF_022227785.1 Ectothiorhodospira lacustris
CAGCGGGGTGGCGACGAGATCGCCGCCATGCAGGCGGCATTGACGGGTAAGGAGGCGGAACTCAATGCCGCCTATGCTCGCTGGGAAGACCTTGAAGGTCGTACAAAGGGATAGTGTTGTTCTGCACTCACCGGTATCAGGCCGATTTTTGTTCCAGCACGTTCGCGTCCGGGTCAAACCTGAGCTTGTCGCCACAACTACGGCAATAGTAGATCCGCTCTCCCTGCTGGGCGTTGCGGTGTCGCCTCACCCCCAGTGCATAGACCCGGCAGGTGCAGCGATAGGGATAGGTCGGTGCCCGCCGGATGGGGATCAGGCTGAGGTCGGTATCATGGGTGACCCGGGGTTCAAATCCCAGCCGGGTCATCACTTCCCGCCATTCCGGGCCATGGGGGCGCCGGCGTCCGGGACCCAGGCCGAAGCGACGGTAGATCACGCTGTGGGCCACCTCGTGGGCAACAGTGTCCGGGAAATGATTGCGCCAGTCCAGGGCAAAGATATGCGGGTTGAAGCGCAGCGATTCCCGGCCGGCCGTCACCCGCCATTGCCCCGCAGCCCTTCCACGCAGGTCCAGGCGCACCTCCGGAGGTGTTTCCGGAAGCCGGTAGAGCCGTGCCGCACGGGCATACAGTTCCCGGGCCTTGTCCTGAATGGCTTGCTGTTGTTCGGGTTTAAGGGGCATGGCTGGTCATTCTTCAGGTCGGCATGAAGGGGGATTGGGAAGTCAGGGGGGGAGGATCGCAACGGCAGCTTTGGACGCCGCACGGGTCTTTCATGGGCCGAATGCGTACTGTCGATGCTTTTCAGCGCATGGCGCATATGCCGGTCATGCACTATTAATTTAGTTTTTGAAGATAATGTCGTAGCCCGGGCGGCATCAGGCTCATCTGTTTGAGCACACGGCGGTTTTGACATTTTCAATGGGGTCGCGGAAAATGCCGCCACTCAGGAAGAGTCCTTTCCGGCTTTACAAATCATGTATGCCTAAAGTGCATCGGGTTTTTTGGAACCCGATGCACTTTTTGTTTTCAAAAAAATCGAATTAAAGATCTCATTTGCAGGAGTTGTAAGAATGAACAAGACTTTGGACAGCATGTCTGCCGAAGAACTCTATGAGCTGGCCCGTCAGCGGGAAGCGCAGGAGAAAGAGCACGCGGCACAGGAGCGCCGTGAACAGCTGGAAGCCCTGCAGGTCCGGCGCAAGGACATGATGGCCCGTCAAGCGGCCGAGTTGGCGGCCATCGACAAGGATATCCAGGCATTGGGCGGGCGTACGGCGCCACGCCGCAAGGCTACGGCGAAGGGTGGCGAGGGCCGTGGTAACGGCAATCCCAATTTGAGTCGCATGGTGGTTGAGATCATCAATGAGCAGGGCGAGATGAGTACCAAGGCTTTGAAGAGCCGACTGGCGTCCCAGGGTGTCGAAACCCGCAACATCAGTCAGACCCTGGCCTACCTCAAGCGCAACGGTCGCCTGCGCAACACCGGGCGGGGAATCTACGCCGCCGCCTGAGGCGGGTGGTGGATAGTTGTTCATGCCGTGGGCGCCCGGTCCCGGGCGCCCCGTGAGGGACGCTTCACGGCGTCGAGACCGCCGGCGGCATATTTTTTTGTCTTTCATGCACCGTCTTTTCCTTCCCGCTCGATTTCGGCAACGATTTGATGCAAGGGAAAAAAAACCATTTTTGCCACGGGGCTTTCCCCGTTTATAGGCTCGGGGGCGTGCATAACGCTATAGCATGTGAGCCGCTAAGCGGATAGACTGGCTCCTGTGTAGTGGTGCAGGTTGTCCGTTTAACGTCGGCATGGGAACCGCTGCATGAAGCTGTAGTTAACTTGAAAGATCAGATTGAGGTTTAGTCAATGTCTACCGGTACTGTTAAGTGGTTCAATGAAACGAAGGGTTTTGGCTTTATCGCCCCTGCAGACGGCGGTGCCGACGTGTTCGTGCATTATTCGGCCATCAACTCCGATGGCTTCAAGACCCTGGCCGAAGGCCAGAAGGTCAACTACCAGGTTCAGCAGGGTCCCAAGGGCCTGCAGGCCGTCAATGTGACCCTCGACGCCTGAGTTCTGTCCTTGCCTGAGCTGGGGCCTGCATCTTGCGGGTCCCAGCTTTTTTTATTGCTTCCTTTTGCTTTTTCCGGCCCATCGGCATGGGCCGCCGGTAGCTGACGCCGGACCTCTCTGACGCGCATTTGGACAGGGATGTTCTCCCGTATCCTGAAAAGCAGCGAGGGCGCTTCCTTGCGCCCTCTGTGTCATCCCGTGCCCTTAGTGATCGTTGGCGGCGCCGGCCCCATGGGCGTGGCCGTGGTCCAGCTCTTCGGGGGTGGCGTCCCGTACCTCATGGATCTTCACCTGGAAATTCAGGGTGACGCCCGCCAGCGGGTGGTTGGCATCGATCACCACGTCATCCCCGTCAATGGCGGTGATGGTGACCACCTGCATGCCGCCGTTGTCGCCGCCGGCATGGAACTGCATCCCCACTTCCAACTCCTCCACCCCCTGGAACTGGCTGCGGTTGAGGGTGTGAACGAGGCTGTCGTCCCGTTCTCCATAGGCCTGTTCCGGGGCCACTTTCACTTCCAGTTCATCACCGGCCTGCTTGCCTTCCAGGGCCTTTTCCAGGCCGGGAATGATGTTGCTGGCGCCGTGGAGATACGCGAAGGGCGCCTGTTCGGATGACTGGTCGATCACACGGCCTTCTTCGTCGGTGAGCGTGTACGCGATGCTGACTACCTTGTTGCTGCCGATCTGCATGAGGCCGGTCCTCTAGGTCTTTGAATGAAGTGCCAGTTTAGCGTGCCTGACACGTATAGATCACCTGCGGGACTCAAGAACCCCGTCAATCCAGATGCAATTGCCCCGATTTCACCCCCATGGCCAGCTCTCCCTGCAACCATTGCTGCAGGGTCTTTCCTGCCAGGCGGGCACGCCAGCCCTTGAGCAGGGCACATTCGGGATCGCCGGCGACCAAATTTTCCACATCCTTGCGGGTGGCGATGGCCGCTGGGCTGATATCGTTTTGCTGGGCCTGATGGCGCAGCAGCCCCATGGCCACGTCCGCCAGGGCCTCCTGGGCAGGGGACAGCTGGACTCGGGGGGGCAGTACGGGCCATGCTTCCTGTGGGCACGCCAGGCCTGCCCGTACCAGATCCAGCAGGGTTTGGCCGTGACGGCGCAGGGTCTGTTCCTGCAGGCCGCGGATACGCTCCAAGTCTGCCTGGGTGGCGGGCTTGCGGCGAGCCAGGTCCAGGATCACCTCATCCTGCAGCAGCCAGCGGCGGGGGCGGTCTGCCCGCATGGCCTCCTGCTCGCGCCAGCGCGCCAGCTCCCGGGCGATCGCCGGCTGGACGCCGCGCAGGGTGTTGATACCCTTGAGGCGGCGCCACATGGTGTCCGGGGCGGGTTCGTAGCTGGCCGGGTTGGTGAGGCGCCGGAAGTCCTCTTCCAGCCAGGACAGGCGGCCGCTGCGCTCCAGTGAGGCATGGATCAGCGGGTAGGCCTGGGCCAGATAGCGGACATCATCCGCGGCATAGGCCAGTTGCTGAGGGTCCAGGGGCCGCCGGGCCCAGTCGGTCCGGGAATGGCCCTTTTCCAGGTCCACCTGCAGCACGGCCTGGATCAGCTTGCCGTAGCCGATCTGGTCGCCGTGTCCCAGCAGGGAAGCGGCCACCTGGGTGTCGAATATGGGCGCGGGTACGGTCCCGTCCCGATGGTAGAAGATCTCCAGGTCCTGTCCTGCGGCATGCAGGACCTTGAGCAGGTCGGGCCGCTGGAGCAGCCGGGTGAGCGGTGTCAGATCTTCCAACACCAGAGGATCGATACAGGCCACCAAGTCCAGCGTGGCAACCTGGATCAGACAGAGCTGGGGATAGTAGGTCTTTTCGCGGATGAACTCCGTATCCAGGGCAAGCCACGAGCAGGTTTCCAGTTCGCGGCAAAGGGCTTCGAGTGCCTCGGGGGTATCGATAAAGCGTGCATGGTCCATGGCTGAGTCACGGTCTCCTGCCGGAGGGGCGGGTGGCTGTCTCCGGTCTGTGGGCTTGGCCTGGCGGGCCTTCGGGGCGATAGTATACCGTTGACAACGCGACCTTCCCTCGGTTGCACAAGGATCCTGCCCATGTCTTTGCATCGATGGTTGTTCCGTACCCTGTGGTTCATCGCCCTGTGCCTGCCCTTGCCGTCATGGTCCGGGCAGGAGTGGCTGGCGCCCCATCTGCAGGGTCACCCCCTGGCGGGGCAGCGCTGGTCTCACCATGATCCGGTCCGGGATGCCGAGACGGATCTGATCGGCGATCTGCGCCGGGCGGATTTCCTGCTGCTGGGGGAGGTCCATGGCAATCCGGATCATCACCGCCTGCAACAAATCCTGGTGGAGGCCATGACCGATCTTGAGCCGGCCCTGGTGTTCGAGATCTTCGACCTGGAGGATCAGTCGGCCATCGATGCCTATCGGGCCGAGGGGGGACGCGATGCGGATGTGCTGGCGGAACGGGCCGGGGTGAGTGGGCGGCAATGGCCTTGGGACGAATACCGGGGCCTGGTGCAGCATGCCCTGGACCATGATCTGCCGATCATCGCGGGCAACCTTTCCGGCGGCGCGGCCCTGGCGGTGGCTCGTGAGGGCTTCCAGGTCCTTGATGAGAATCCGGCTGCGCTGGGACTGGACGAGCCATTGCCCGGGCCGGCCCTGTCGGCCCTGACCCGACGCATTCTGGAGGGGCACTGCGGCTACCTGCCCGAGTCTCGGGCGGCGGGCATGGTCAAGGCTCAGCGCGCCCGGGATGCCTACATGGCCCGGCGCATGGCATCGGTTACGGGGCGGCCGGTCATCCTCATTGCCGGCAGCGGCCATGCCCGGCTGGACCATGGTGTGCCCCTGTACCTGCAGCGTCAGGTACCGGAGCGGATGGTGCTGAGTCTCGCCTTTGTGGAGGTGAGGGAAGGATCTGCGTCGATCACTGAGTATGAGCCCGCCTCGCCCCTGGCCCATCACTGGGTCTGGTTCACGCCGAGATTGCGCATCACCGATCCCTGCGACGACTTTCGCGAACAGCTGGAACGGATGCGGTCGGGCTGACGGCGTCTGCTCAAGCCAGACTCAGGCACCAGCGGCGGCGGATTCGCCGCAGGAGCACGAAGATCAGCGGCCACAGCAAGATGCTGCCGGCCACCGGGGCCCAGTACAGCCAGGTGCCCGGTGCGTGTCCCGTGATGCCGTAGACCCACAGGACCATCAGCTTGAACAGGGCCAGCAGTGCGCCGACGGTGATGGCCTGTTGCCACAGGGGATAGACCCGGATCCGCTGATGCACACGGATGCTGATCCAGGCGATCAGCGCCATGGCCAGGGCATGCTGGCCCAGCAGGGCCCCTTTGGTGACATCCAGCAGCAGGCCGAGGATCCAGGCGGTGCCGACACCCACCCGCCGGGGCAGGGCCATGTTCCAGTAGATGACCGTCATGGCCACCCATTCCGGACGCCAGTGGATGGCCCAGTCCGGCAGCGGCAGGATGGTCAGTACAAAGGCCGCAAGGATGGTCAGCGGAATGACCAATAGCAGACCGCGGAGCTTATCCATGGTCCTCCTCCGTGGCTACCGGGGTGTCTGACTCCGCCGGTGGTGTCGGCGCGGTGGATCCTTCCCTGTCGGCGGGCCACAACAGCAGCACCTCCCGGGACCGGTCCAGTCGGGCCATGGGGCGTGCCTCCACTACGGCGAAGGGTTCGCCGGAGGGACGTTCGACCCGGGTGATTTTCGCCACCGGATAGTCGGCGGGGAAACGCCCGCCCAGCCCCGAGGTGCTGATGATGTCGCCGGGCTCGATGTCTTCGCTGGGGGGGATGAATCGCAGCGTCAGGCGCTCCGGATGGCCGGTGCCGATCGCCAGCGTGCGCAGGCCGGTGCGATTGACCTGGACGGGCAGGGCATGGCTGGGGTCCGAGATCAGCAGGGCGACGCTGTGCACGGCATTGACTTCCAGGATCTGTCCCACCACGCCGGCGGCGTTGATCAGCGGTTGTCCTGTATAGACACCGTGAAAATGTCCCTTGTTGACCAGGACCTGCTGCCGGAAGGGGTCCAGGTCCACGGACAGCAGCTCGGCAATCACCACCTGTTCCCGCAGTCGCGAAGAGGTGTCCAGCAGTTCCCGCAGGCGGGCATTTTCCGTTTCCAGGGCCTCAAAGCGCAGCAACAGGCTGCGCATCCTGAATTGCTCTTCACGCAGGGTGCGATTTTCGGCAATCAGGGTCTGATGGGTGGAAAACTGTTCCATCAACCAGTCGCCGGCCCGTACCGGCAGGTCCGCCAGGTACTGCACGGGATATACCAGCAGGGCCAGGGTGGTTCTGGCCTGCTGTAGATGGTCGTGGCGGTGATCCAGGGTCATGATCACCAGGGACAGGATCACGCACAGCGTCAGCCGGAAGGCGGGAGACGGCCCCAGGTTGAAGAGCGGCTGTTTGATAGCAGGCCCTCCTGCGGCAATGAATCCATGGGGTGCTACGAGGCGGACCCGCCAGGGGCCGCCCGGTTGCGGGGGTCTGTGTGAGTGCCGGTGACCGGCGCTATTCGATGGACAGGAAGTCGGCGCCGTGATCGTCCAGCATCTCGAGCACCTTGCCGCCGCCGCGGGCGACACAGGTGAGGGGGTCGTCGGCCACTACCACGGGGATGCCGGTTTCCTCCATCAGCAGGCGGTCCAGGTCCCTCAGCAGGGCGCCGCCGCCGGTGAGTACGATACCCCGTTCGGCCACGTCGGAGCCCAGCTCCGGTGGCGTCTGTTCCAGCGCCGTGCGCACGGCACTGACGATCCCATGCAGGGGTTCCTGGAGGGATTCCAGGATCTCGTTGCTGTTGAGGGTGAAGGCCCGGGGTACACCCTCGGCCAGGTTGCGGCCCTTGACCTCGATCTCCAGCAGTTCCTTGCCTGGATAAGCGGAGCCGATCTCGTGCTTGATGCGCTCGGCCGTGGCCTCACCGATGAGGATGCCGTAGTTGCGGCGCACATAGGAAATGATGGCGTCGTCGAAGGTATCCCCGCCGATGCGCACGGAGGCGGAATAGACGATGCCGTTGAGGGACATGACCGCCACCTCGGAGGTGCCGCCGCCGATGTCCAGCACCATGGCACCGCGGGCCTCGTCTACCGGGATGCCTGCGCCCACGGCAGCGGCCATCGGTTCTTCCATCAGGTAGACCTTGCGGGCGCCGGCCCCGGCGGCGGACTCGCGGATGGCGCGCCGCTCCACCTGGGTCGCACCGCAGGGTACGCAGACCAGTACCCGTGGGCTGGGCCGGAACAGGTGGTTGCTGTGCACTTTGCGGATGAAGTGCTGCAGCATCTTCTCGGTGGTGGTGAAATCGGCGATGACCCCGTCCTTCATGGGCCGGATCGCCTGAATGTTTTCCGGGGTGCGGCCGATCATCTTTTTGGCCGCCGTGCCCACCGCCTCGATGGAGCGGGGGCCACCGGGCCCGCGATCCTGGCGGATGGCCACGACGGAGGGCTCGTTGAGCACGATACCCTTGCCACGCATGTAGATCAGCGTATTGGCGGTACCAAGATCAATGGAGATATCGTTGGAAAGGAGACCGAGTATGCGGCTGAGCATGATGGTTTTGGGGCGTCGCCTGCGAAAGGCGCTACTCTAGCAACCGGGGGAGGCTTTGGGCAAGGCATGGACTATGCTACTTTAATCGGCTTAACAACGAATATCGGAAAACATTCCGGAGCGCGCCATGTCCCTGTCACAAGAACAGGTCAAGAAGATCGCTTATCTGGCACGTCTGAACGTGCAGGAAGAGGACCTGGGTATTTATGCCCGCACCCTGTCGGACATCCTGGACTTCGTGGAGCAGATGGACGGTGTGGATACCGAGGGTGTCGAGCCCATGGCTCACCCCCTGGAACTGTCTCAGCGCCTGCGGTCCGATGCGCCCACCGAGTCGGATCAGCGGGCGCATTTCCAGCGTATCGCCCCGGCGGTGGAAGACGGCCTCTATCTGGTACCCAAGGTCATAGAATGATCAGGGACGGTCTCCCGCTGCCGCCCGCCTGACCTGTCCAACGGCCCCAAACACGGAATTTCCCATGCACGACAAGACCATCGCTGAACTCGCCACGGCCCTCCGGGGCGGCGAAGTGTCCAGTGTTGAACTCACCGAGCACTATCTGCGGCGCATCGAATCCCTGGATGGCTGTCTGAACAGCCTGATCACCGTCACGGCGGAGCAGGCCCTGGAGACGGCCCGGGCTGCCGACGACGCCCGGGTCCGGGGCGAGGCCGGTCCGTTGACCGGTGTGCCCATCGTTCACAAGGACATCTTCTGCACCCAGGGTGTACGCACCTCCTGCGCCTCCCGCATGCTGGACAACTTCATCTCCCCCTATGATGCCGGGGTGGTGGAGCGCTTCAAGGCCGCCGGCTGCCCGGTGCTCGGCAAGACCAACATGGATGAGTTCGCCATGGGGTCTTCCAACGAAACCAGTTTCTATGGTCCGGTGAACAACCCCTGGGATACCGAACGGGTGCCCGGCGGTTCATCCGGCGGCTCCGCTGCCGCGGTGGCGGCGCGTCTGGCCCCGGGGGCGACGGGGACCGATACCGGCGGCTCCATCCGTCAGCCGGCCGCCCTCACCGGCATCACCGGCCTCAAGCCCACCTATGGACGGGTCTCTCGCTGGGGCATGATCGCCTTTGCCTCCAGTCTGGACCAGGGGGGTCCCATGGCCCGCACCGCCGAGGACTGCGGCCTGATGCTTAACGTCATGGCCGGTTTCGACGCGCGGGATTCCACCAGCCTGGAGCGCCCGGCGGAAGACTTCAATGCCTGTCTCAACAGCACCCTCAGGGGCCTGAAGATCGGTCTGCCCCGCGAGTTTTTCGGCGAGGGCATGGATCCGGGCGTGGCCCGCGTGATCAATGAGGCGATTGATTTCTACCGGAAGCTGGGTGCCGAGTTCGTGGACGTGGATCTGCCTCACTCCGGTCTGTCGGTGCCGGTTTACTACGTGGTGGCGCCGGCGGAGTGTTCCTCCAACCTGGCCCGCTTTGACGGGGTGCGCTACGGTCACCGTTGCGAGGCGCCCAAGGATCTGATGGATCTTTACATGCGTTCGCGGGGGGAAGGGTTCGGGGCTGAGGTGCAGCGTCGCATCATGGTGGGCACCTACGCCCTATCGGCGGGGTATTTCGATGCCTATTATCTTAAGGCCCAGAAGATCCGACGCTTGATCGCCGATGATTTCCGCAATGCCTTCGAGCAGGTGGACGTCATCCTGGCTCCTGCCACGCCGACCACCGCGTTCCGTCTGGGCGAGAAGACCGCCGACCCGGTGACCATGTACCTGTCGGACATCTATACCATCGCCGTCAACCTGGCCGGGTTGCCGGCCATGTCCCTGCCCGCCGGGTTTGCAGAGGGACTGCCCGTGGGCATGCAGCTGATCGGCAACTACTTTGACGAGGCTCGCCTGCTGGGGGTGGCGCACCAGTACCAGATGGGTACCGAGTGGCATCAGATGGCCCCCGCGGGCTTTGAATAACTGTTTAGCAGACCTGGGGTCTCATAATGATGGAATGGGAAACGGTCATCGGGCTTGAAATCCACGCCCAGCTGTCCACGAAGTCCAAGATCTTTTCCGGCGCCTCCACCGCCTACGGGGCCGAGCCCAATACCCAGGCCTGTGCGGTGGATCTGGGGCTGCCTGGGGTGCTGCCGGTGCTGAACCGGGAGGTGGTGCGCATGGCCGCCAAGTTTGGTCTGGCCATCGGTGCGCCCATTGCGCCCCGTTCGATCTTCGCCCGCAAGAACTACTTCTATCCGGATCTGCCCAAGGGTTACCAGATCTCCCAGTACGAGCTGCCCGTGGTCGGTCGCGGTCAGGTGGAGATCGAGTTGGAGGACGGCGCGACCCGCACCATCGGCGTCACCCGGGCCCACCTGGAAGAAGATGCGGGCAAGAGTCTGCACGAGGACTACCACGGCATGACCGGGGTGGACCTGAACCGTGCCGGCACCCCGCTGCTGGAGATCGTCTCCGAGCCGGACATGCGCTGCGCCCGCGAGGCGGTGGCCTACATGAAGAAGATCCATGCCCTGGTGCGCTATCTGGAGATCTGTGACGGCAACATGCAGGAAGGTTCCTTCCGCTGTGACGCCAATGTCTCCATCCGCCGCAAGGGCACCGACAAGCTCGGCACCCGGGCCGAGATCAAGAATCTGAACTCCTTCCGGTTCCTGGAGCGCGCCATCAACTACGAGGTGGAACGCCAGATCGACATCCTGGAAGGGGGCGGTGCGGTGGTGCAGGAGACCCGCCTGTTCGATCCCGACAAGGGAGAGACCCGCTCCATGCGCTCCAAGGAAGAGGCCAATGACTACCGTTACTTCCCTGACCCGGATTTGTTGCCCCTGGACATCCAGGCCGATTTCATCGAGCAGGTCCGGGCTTCCCTGCCCGAACTGCCGGATGAGAAGAAGCACCGTTTCATGAACGAGTACGGCCTGTCTGCCTATGACGCCGGGGTACTCACCGCCAGTCGCGAGATGGCCGAGTACTTCGAGCAGGTGGCGACCGCCCTGTCAGGCCAGGCCAAGCTGGCAGCCAACTGGGTGATGGGTGAACTGACCGGTGCCCTCAACCGGGAGAACCGTGAGATCGGCAACAGCCCCGTGTCTGCCAAGGCGCTGGGCGGGTTGCTGCTGCGGATTCAGGACAACACCATCTCCGGCAAGATCGCCAAGGAGGTCTTCGAGGCCATGTGGGCCGGCGAGGGTGATGCGGACCAGGTGATCGAACGCAAGGGATTGAAGCAGATCACCGATACCGGTGCCATCGAGCAGGTGATCGACCAAGTGATTGCCGAGAATCCTTCCCAACTGGAACAGTATCGCAGCGGCAAGGACAAGCTATTCGGCTTCTTCGTCGGGCAGGTCATGAAACGCACCGGCGGCAAGGCCAACCCTGCGCAGGTGAACGAGTTGCTCAAGCAGAAGCTGTCCTGACTCGCGGAAAGCTTTCCCCCTCAGGAGAGAGGGATGGTCACGCCACCCAGGCGCCTCAACCAGGATCAAGCCCCTCTCCCCTTGGGGGAGCGGGGTTGGGGTGAGGGGAGAGGTGCCAACCGGCGGGATGCGGTAGCCCGTCACCCCCCCTCGCCGCAGACGGTGCAGCCCGGGTCCTTCCTGACCCGGATGCTGCGCCACTCCATCACCAGGGCATCCAGCAGCAACAGCCGTCCCCGTACCGTGGGCAGGCCCAGCAGCAGTTTCAGGGCCTCGGTGGCCTGCAGCGACCCCATCACCCCCGGCAGACTGGCCAGAACCCCGTTGCGGCTGCAGGTCTCGGCGGCCTCATCGCCTTCCCCATAGAGACACTGGTAGCAAGGGCTGTCCGCCACCCGGGGTTCGAACACCGACAGCTGTCCCTCCAGCCGGATCACCGCCGCCGACACCAGCGGGGTGCCCGTGGCCACACAGGCCCGGTTGACCGCGAAGCGGGTGGCAAAGTTGTCGGAGCAGTCCAGCGCCACATCCACGCCGTCCATGACCCGCGCCAGGGCGTCGCCTTCCAGCGCCTGATCGATGCACGTCACCTGCACCAGGGGATTGATCCCGGTGATGGATTCTGCGGCCGAGACCACCTTGGAGCGGCCGATGCGGTCCGTGCGGTGAATGATCTGGCGTTGCAGGTTGGACAGATCCACCCGGTCAAAATCCACCAGGGTGAGCCGGCCCACGCCGGCGGCGGCCAGGTACAGGGCCACGGGACTGCCCAGACCGCCCAGGCCGATGATCAGGGCATGGGACCGCCCCAGCCGTTCCTGACCCTCGTAGCCCACCTGAGGCAGGAGGATCTGGCGGCTGTAGCGCAGCAGGGTCTCGTCATCCATGGTCGGGTTGTGCCTGCGTGCCGGTATCCAGACCATAGGCAGCCGCCTGCCGGTCCGCATGATAGGACGAGCGCACCATGGGGCCGCTGGCCACCTGGGAGAAACCCAGCGCGTAGGCCGCTTCGGCCAGGCGATCGAACTCCTCCGGGGTGACGAACCGGCTCACCGGCAGATGGTGTCGGGAAGGCTGCAGGTACTGGCCCAGGGTGAGCATCTCGCAGTCATGGTCCCTGAGGTCCTTGAGCGTGGCCTCCACTTCCGCCGAATCCTCACCCAGGCCCAGCATGAGTCCCGATTTGGTGGGGATGTCCGGGTGCCGGGCCTTGAAGGCCTTGAGCAGTGCCAGGGACCAGGCGTAGTCGGCACCGGGCCGGACCTGGCGGTAGAGCCGCGGGACGGTCTCCAGGTTATGGTTGAAGACATCCGGTGGGGTCTGAGCCAGGATCTCCAGGGCGATCTCCATGCGGCCGCGAAAGTCCGGCACCAGGGTCTCGATGCGGGTATCCGGGCACAGGGCTCGGGTTTCACGGATACAGTCGACGAAATGGGCGGCACCCCCGTCCCGCAGGTCGTCCCGGTCCACCGAGGTGATGACCACGTAGCGCAGGCCCATGGCTTGCACCGTGCGGGCCAGATTCACGGGTTCTTCCGGATCCAGGGGGTTGGGGCGGCCGTGGGCCACGTCGCAGAAAGGGCAGCGCCGGGTGCAGATGTCCCCCATGATGATAAAGGTGGCCGTGCCGTGGCCGAAGCACTCCCCCAGGTTGGGGCAGGCCGCTTCCTCGCAGACGGTGTGCAGATGGCTGTCCCGCAGTACGCGCTTGAGGCGCTGAACCTCCGGGCCGCCCTGGGCGCGGGCCCGAATCCAGGGCGGCTTGCGCTGGACCCGAGTGGTGGGGGTCACCTTGACCGGGATGCGGGCCACCTTGTCGGCGGCGCGCAGCTTTTCACCCTGGATTGGGCGATGAGGGGTATGGCTCATGCTGTGTCCTGTCGTCCTGTACGGCTGAGGGAGCGTGACGGGCTCGGGGCCGCTTCAGCCCACGGCCACACCCTTGAAAAAATCCATGACCTCGCGGACTTCCTCCTCGGCTTCGCGGATGACGTCGATTTTCATATCGGCGTCAGGCTCGGGGAGCCCCAGCTTTTCGTAGGCGGATACCTGGTGATAGCGCGGGGTATCGCTTTCGTTGCGGTCATGGGCCCTGCGGTAGAGGTCGGCGACCTGGACGACGTCACAGTAATCCGGGGTGCTGTGACCGTTACGATCCAGATTGCCGCACTCCCGCACCACCAGGCAGATGTCCGGACCCAATCCCCAGTAATTGATGACCAGTTCTCCCACCACCGGGTGCAGGCGGGTGAGGATGCTGTCCACCTCGGTATCGGTAATGTCCCCATACCTGCGCCCGATATGGTCCAGCAGGGGTACCATGCCGACCTGATAGAGCAGCCCTGCAAGCATGGCATGCTCCGGGTCGAAACGCCGGGTATGGCGGGCCAGCACGTAGCTCAGGGCGGAGACATGGACGCTGCGGTCCCAGAGTGCCTTCATCCGTTGCTTCAGGCCGGGTACGTCCGTCCTGAAGACCTGTTTCATGGCGATGCTGATGACCAGCTGGCGAGTGACGTCAAAGCCCAGTCTCACGATGGCATCACGCACGCTGCCGACCGGGCTTGCCCCGCCGTAGAGGGCGCTGTTGGCGGCCTTGACCAGGCCGCCGGTCACGGCCAGATCCATCTGGATGATCCGCGACAGCCGGTAGGCATCGGCATCAGGGGCGTTGATCGCCCCCTGGATCTTGAGGGCCACCTCCGGCATGGCCGGCAGGTCCAGGCGGCCGGTGACGATGTTCTGGTAGATCTTGGCGAAAAGGGCGCTTTCCGTGGGGCTGAGGATGGTTTCTTCCACCTCGAAATTCGCCTCCCGCTGCTGCTGACCGAGGGATTCGTACATGTTGCGGTCAATGCGCAGGATCTGAGCCTGCGTGGCGCATACCGCAAAATCCCGCAGGTTTTGCCCGCTGAACAGCGGTTGCTTCGCCCGGGGGCTGCCTGCCTCGATCAGCGTCGGTTTGTCACTGGCCACGAAGGTGAAGCGTCCTTCCAGGGCGTAGATCATCCAGCGGTTTTCTTCTGCGGCGGTGATCCGCGTACCCGCCTTTAGGGTTGCCACGGTGGCTTTGCTGGCCAGGCTGCGGCGGGCTTGTTCTCCCAGTTCCTGCAATGGCTGCAGGTCGGCCAGGGTATCTGCAGAGATGCTGTCAGCCATGGAGTATGTTCCTGAGTGCGGCGATTTCCTGTTCGGTTTCCTTGAGCAATCCCAGGCTCATATCTTCATCAATGGGACCCAGGTCCAGTTTCCGGAAGGCGGGAACCTGGTCGAGGGGCGGCAACGTCTCGCCCTGACCGGCGCCCTGCTTGCTGAGCAGCCGCGACACGATCACCAGATCGCAGTAGTCACCGGGGTTCGGGTGTTCCCGTTGCCAGTTGCCCGCATGTTCCGCCACGCTCACCAGCTCGGGGTCCATGCCCCAGTAGTTCAGTACCATGACGCCGGTCATGCCGCGCAGTTTGGTGATGGTGTGCTCCAGCTGCTCATCGTTAAGATGGATCTTGTGCCGGTCCAGATAGTTCAGTATCGGGATGGTGCCGATCTCGTGCATCAGGCCGGCCAGCTGGGCACGGTCCGGGTCGAAACCCTTGAGGTGTCTGCCCAGCACGTAGGCGATTGCGGAGATATCGACGCTGCGGTCCCACAGTTCGTGCATGTGCTGACGGGTTCTGGGAGAGCGGGCCTGGAAGGCCTGCCGCATGGCAATGTTGAACGCCAGTTTCTGGGTGGCATTGAAGCCCAGGCGTATGACCGCGTCGCGGATGTTGTTAATGGGCTTGCCGGCCCTGAACAGGGGGCTGTTGGTGGCGTGCATGATGGCGCCCGCCACTACCGGATCGGTCTGGATCACCTGGGTGATCTCGGTGACCCCGATGTCCGGGTCCTGGGCCATGCGCTGGATGCGCATGGCCACTTCGGGCATCGGCGGCAGCTCCAGGCGGCCATTGATCGTGGCTTGGTAGAGGTCTCGGAAGATGGAGCCCTGGGTTTCGTCCACATCCACGTCCACCACCTCGACACCGGCCGTGCGTTCCCGGCTCAGCAGGGCGGCGAAGATCTGTCGGCTGACGCGCAGGAGAATACAGTCGGTTTCCGCAACGGCAAACTCCCCCTGATGCCGGTCGGAGAACAGGGGTTGGCAGGCCCGCTCCATCCCGCCGCGCACCTCTTCGGGCACACCACGGGACACCAGGCTCAGGCGACCGGACAGCAGGTACACCAGGTCCGTCGCATCATGGCCGGGGCTGAGCTTATTGCCGGCGCGCAGGACTCCCTTGCGCAAATGGATCCTGAGCTGGTTGCGCCCGGCTTCGGAAAGCTCGTTGATGGGAACGAGATCCTCGAAGCGGGGGGCATCGGTGCTGGCTGCCATGGTGACGTGATTCCTGATGGCGGATTGGACGCGGACCGGGCCGGTAGCCGCATTCAGCCGGCGGCCGCCAGGGCCTGGTCCAGGTCTGCAAGGATATCATCCACGTGTTCGATGCCAATGGAAAGCCTGACCATGTCCTCGGAAACACCGGCCTTTTGCAGCTCTTCCGGCGACAGTTGGCGATGGGTGGTGGTGGCCGGGTGGCAGGCCAGGGTCTTCGTGTCGCCGATGTTCACCAGGCGCACGGCCAGGTTCAGGGCGTCGATGAAGCGGGCACCCGCCTCGCGGCCACCCTTGATGCCGAAGGACAGGATGCTGGCGGCGCGGCCGTCCATATACTTTTGCGCCAGGGCATGATCCGGATGGTCCTCCAGACCGGCAAAGCGTACCCAGCTCACGTTCGGGTGTTCCTTGAGGAAACGGGCCACCGCCATGGCGTTGTCGCAGTGCCGGTCCATACGCACCGCGAGGGTTTCGATGCCCTGCAGGATCAGGAAACTGTTGAATGGGGACAGGGCCGCGCCCATGTTGCGCAGGGGCACGACCCGGGCGCGGCCGATGTAGGCGGCGGCACCGAAGGCCTCGGTGTAGACCACGCCATGGTAGGACCGGTCCGGTTCGCACAGGCGAATGAAGCGGTCCTTGTGCTCGGCCCAGGGGAAGTTGCCCGAATCGACGATGGCTCCGGCCACGGTGGTGCCGTGTCCGCCCATGTACTTGGTGAGGGCGTGCACTACGATGTCGGCGCCGTGCTCGAAGGGGCGGCACAGGTAGGGGGTGGCGACGGTACTGTCCACGATCAGCGGCACGCCGTGGGCGTGGGCCATGTCCGCCAGGGCTTGCAGGTCGGCCACGTTGCCGGCCGGGTTGCCGATGGATTCACAGAACACCGCCCGAGTGTTGTCGTCCATCAATGCGCGCATGCCGTCCAGGTCGCCGGGGGCGGCAAAGCGGACCTCGATGCCGTAACGGGGCAGGGTGTGGGCGAACAGGTTGTAGGTGCCGCCGTAAAGGGTGCTGGTGGTGACGATGTTATGTCCCGCCTCGGCGATGGTCATGATGGCGTAGGTGATGGCGGCCATGCCCGAGGCCAGGGCCAAGGCGCCCACCCCGCCTTCCAGGGCGGCCAGGCGCTTTTCCAGGACGTCCGTGGTGGGGTTCATGATGCGGGTGTAGATGTTGCCCGCCACCTTCAGGTCGAACAGGTCCGCCCCATGCTGGGTGTCGTCGAAGGCATAGGACGTGGTCTGGTAGATGGGCACGGCCACGGCCTTGGTGGTGGGGTCGGGGCTGAAGCCGGCGTGAATGGCCTGGGTCTCGAATTTCATGGGGGGTTTCCGTAGGTTCTGCGGCGTCGGTGAAATCAGGCGTTCGGATGCTTCTGCGCCCATTCCTCAGGGGTCATGGGGCGGATGGACAGGGCGTGCAGGGCACCACTGGTGATTTCCTGTCTGACGGTGGCATTGACCATCTGTTCCCGCTTGAGGCGGCTGAGTCCGGCGAAGGACGCGCAGACGACCACGGCCTCGAAATGGCCTTCCTGACCGCTGACGGTGACTTGGGCGTCGGGCAGTCCGGCGGCGATGAGCGTTTGTACCTGTTCTGGAGTCATGACTTGATCAATGGCAATCAGTGGTTCAGGGTCCCTGATCATAACGGATCGGGGTTCGGGGCGTCAGTCGTCGTCGGCGCTCCAGTCGGCGGGGGCTTCCCCGGGATGAAGATAGTGACGGATGACGGCCAGCTGGGTCTCCAGGACGTGAGTCATGCTCGGTGACATCAACCGCTCACGGTCCACGCCCTCCACCCAGCCGTAAAGGGAATGACGCAGGTCTTCCAGGTCATTGACGTTGACATGGATATCGTGGATGACCCGGGCGTATTCGTTCAGGTTGGGATGCAGTTGCAGGGCCTCGAAGAGGGTCCCGAGTGCCTGCAGCAGGGTGCGAGCCTGCGGCGGCAGGCCGAGCGCTTCCGGTGTCAGTGCAGGGGCCTGCACCTCGGGGTCCACCCAGACCTTGAAACTCATCTGCCGCAGGCTGTGGAACAGGGGCTCGTCGGAGATGAGAAAGATCAGCAGATGACCCGGATGGGCCTTGAGGGGGAGATCGCCGGCATACCAGAACCCGGTGCGGATGAATTCCGCCAGTCGCAGATGCTCGGCAAAGGGCGCCCGGTGGAGCTGGTCCAGGATCAGCAGGGCCGGCTCTCCTTCGCTGCGGGCGCAGGCCTCGCCCAGGATCCGGTCCACAGGATCCGCCGGGTATTCTCCGGCGCCTTCCTCATCCGGATCGACCGGGATGCGCACGGGGGCTTCCGGTCGCGGCGGGGTGTATTCGTGGTACAGGATATGCTCGAAAGCCAGTGCCTGTCCAAGGGCGTGGGCGAAGGCCGCACGGCGTCGCCCGCTGGTGCCCTCGATGTTGAGGCAGCGCAGGTGCTCCACCCGGGCGGAGAGCAGGCATCGCACCGGATAGCTGTAATCCTCGTTGGCGATGAAGCCGAATTCGGCCAATCGATGTCTGAGGGAGATCATGAGGGTTCGTCAGGTTGTGGATTCAGCGCTTTTCGAGCAGTGTCTTCAGTTCACTCCGCAACTGATCCGTCGCCGGGCGGGACTGTTCGAAGATGCTCTCGAAGCGATGGAACTCCAGTACCCGCACATTGCTGATTTTCGGTCGGATCAGGATGTCCGGCCGGACCCGTCTGAGCTTTTCCTCCAGGATCGAGAACTGCATGATCTGGAAGGTGTTGAAGCTGTTGTCGAAATAGGACGGGTTGCCGTTGCCGCCCCCATTGTCACTGCCATTGCCGGGCTCGCGCATGCCCAGTACGTCCACGGCGATGGTGATGTCGCAATCCTCCAGCAGCAGGTCGTAGGGGACGGGATTGGTCAGGCCGCCGTCCACCAGAACCTTGTCGCCCAGGCTGACCGGACTGAACAGTCCCGGCATGGCCATGCTGCCCTGAACCGCGGGCCAGATCTCGCCGCTGTCAAAGACCGCCATGCGCCGTTCCCAGAAGTTGGTGGCAACCACCTGCAGGGGTATCTTGAGTTCCTCGAAGCGGTTGACGCCGGCGGTCTCGCCGAGAAATTTGACGAAGGCGTCCGATTTCATCAGCCCGCCCTTGGCGCCAAAGGGCTCCACGAATTTGATCCAGCGGGTCCATTCCCGGTTCAGCAGGGAATCGAACCAGGATTCGTCGTGGGCCACCGTGAGGGTGTCGATGGCATCGTGAATATCTCCGGACGACAGGCCTGCCGCGTAGAGCGCCCCCATGATGGCGCCGATACTGGAGCCGGCGATCCGGTGCGGGGTCACGCCCAGTTCTTCCAGCACTTCGAAGACGAGGACATGGGCCAGGCCACGGGCGCCACCGCTTCCCAGCGCGAGGCCGACGCGAGGTGCATGGGCCGCGCCGGCCGGGCCGGGCAAGCCGGAAAGCGCGGGGACGAGGGCGCCGGCAACCAGGGTCTTGAGGGCGCGACGACGGCCGGGGTCGATGACAGCAGTCATGGGTAAGCGCTCCGTTTGCAAAATGCTTGTACCGATCATACCGTGTCCTATCGCCGATGCCGAAGCGGACCCGCTGCCGGTCGTCGGCCCGATTGCCTGCCAAGTCCGCGGAGAGACGCATGGCTCTGGAACTGTTGCTGATGCCCCCCGCAAGCCCCTTGATCCTCGTGGTGACGGGGTTGTTGTTCCGGCGCACATGGATGGGGAGGGGGCTGGTCGTGCTGGGCTTGTTGCTCCTTTACGTGGCCTCACTGCCGATGGTGTCCCATGCCCTGACCGGCGCCCTGGAAGAACGTGCCCGGGCCGTGGAGGTCGCCCCGGCCCCGGCCCGCGTCATCATCATCCTGGCTGGGGGGCGGCGAGTGGATGCCCCCGAATACGGCGCCGACACGGTGAACCACTTTTCCCTGGAACGGGCCAGGTACGGTGCCTGGGTGCACCGGCAAACCGGTCTGCCGATCCTGGTCAGTGGCGGTCGGGTGGGGGGCGATGAACCTCTGAGCGAGGCGGAGCTGATGCAGCAGGTGCTCACCGAGGAATGGGGCGTCCCCGTACGCTGGGTGGAGGATCGAAGTCGCAACACCTGTGAGAATGCCTTGTTCAGCGCCGAGTTGCTGCGGGCCGAGGGGATCGAGCACGCCGTTCTGGTCACTCACGCCGTGCATGTGCCCCGGGCCCGCTGGTGCTTCGAGCAGACGGGGTTGACCGTGTCCGCCATGCCCACCTATTCCCGCCGCCCGGATCAGCAGGCGGCGGCCGGGTTCGACGGGCGCGGCCTGATTCCCCAGTCAGCGGCCCTGGAGCGCACCCGTTTTGCCCTGCATGAGTATCTGGGCATGGTCTGGTATCGGTTCAGGTATCGCTGAGCACTGGTTTCAATCGTCGGCGTTCGTCGAGAACTCACCGGACTGCACGGCGCCCACCAGCCGGTGCACCAGATCCCGCCATGCCACCTGACGGGTGAAGCCCACCACCTGAATCCGTGGCAGCCCCGCCCCCTGGACGATGAAGTACCCCCCCGTGGGCGCCGGCGCCACTCCGCTCATCTCGCACACGTCTCCCCGCAATCGGCAGGACAGGCCCAGCTGCCGGTAAGCGAAGGACTCGAAGAAGCGCAGGAAGCCGGTGCCCAGCACCCCGCCCACCCCGCCGCCCAGACTCACCAGATTGTCCACCGCCCGCTGGCTGATGCGGCGCCGGAACGTGCCTTCCAGCGGGGTGTACAGGGCGGCGTCGAAGTGGACCGGTTCCCAGTTCACCAGCACCAGGTCATGCACATGACCCTGCAGCCGTCCCTCGATCCTGCCGAAGGCAAAGGTGCCGGTGAGGGCAGCCAGGTCCAGATGGTTGATGTCCATGTCGCCGGACAGCACCGGTGCCACCCCGAAGGGGTCTTGCAGACGCAGGTTGCGCATCATGATCAGCCCGTCGAAGGCATGGATCAGGAGTCGCCCGCCGACACTCAGTTCGCCCCCCTGGTAACGCACCTGGGGGATGACTCCGGCCAGGGTGCCCGTGAACAGGGGGCGGTCCACCGCGGCGGCCAGCAGTTCCATGGCGATGGGGGTGATCCGGCCATCGAACACCACCACCGGGTCACCGCCGGAGAGGGACTGTGCCTTGAGTGTCTCCACCTCCAGCGCCCCGTCCAGGATGGGTATCCGGGCCGGCTCCAGCAGGCGCAGGCCGTCCTGCTCCAGTTGCAGGCGCAGGCGGGCGTTTCCCAGGGGGATGCCGTAGACATGCCCGCCCAAAAAGCCCAGGCTGCTGGCGGGCGGGGTTTCCTCTGCAGCCCACAGGAAACGGCCGTCCATGCCGTAGAGGCCCAGGCGGCCCAGGCGGTCATCCAGATGCACGTCCACGGCGGTCAGCACCGCTCGGGATAACTCGCCCTCCCTGACCTGCAGCAGGGCCGAGACCAACCCCAGGGTCTCCAGGTCTTCCAGTACCGTGCCGTAGAGGAAGGGCTGGAGAAAGGTCTCATAGAGGACCGGGAGGCGCCCCCGGCTCAGGATCAGGTCGGCCTCCCGCAGGGGCTGAGCCTGCCGGGTATCCAGGCGCAGCCTGCCCACCACCTGCAGTGCCTCTCCCCAGGTCAGGTCCAGCTGCTCCACCTGCAGATCGCCGGATTCCGAGGCTCCGCGAAAGGACAGCCCCAGTCGGCCGGGGGCCTCGCGGGAGGCCTCGGCGTAGACCGGATGGACGTAGCCGCCTCCTTCGGTCCACGCCAGGTCCAGCCGACCCTGCCAGCGCCCGGCCTGTTGCCGGGCCTCCAGCTCAAGGTCCACGGACAGGTCTTCCCCCGCCAGCATGCCGTCGGCCCCGGCAAAGGCGCCGGATCGCCAGGACACTCGGGCAGAAAGATGCTGCAGACCGTCATCACCACCGGCCGCCCGGAGGCGGCCGGACAGGGCGCCTCGCAACAGGGCACCATCCAGGGGGGAATCCTGAGTGGAAGGAGACAGAGTCATGATCAGGGGCAGCAGCCCCTCTGCGGGCAGGTTCTGCAGGGTCATCGTGGCCTGCCATTGCTCAGGACCCTGCAGCAGACGCACCTGGAACCGGCCCATCGATTCCAGGGTGAGGGTCAGATCCAGGTCCAGACGTCCGTCCAGGCGCAGGGTCATGCGGCCCGTGCCGGTGCCCTGTCCCAGGTCCGGGTGGCGCCACATCACCCGGACCTGGGGGCAGTCCAGGGTGATGTTGTCCAGCCCGCCGCCCTGGCAGTGCAGCCGGACCTGTCGCAATGTCCCCAGTGGTTCCGGGAGCCGGAGGCGTTCCACCTGGAGGTCCAGGGCATCCCGCTGCCCCAGGCTCAGGTCCAGGCTGACACCTTCCATGGACCAGCCCTCACCCTGGATGTCCCCGATGCCCAGGCGCAGGCCGTCCAGGGCCAGGGCCGGGCCGGACAGGCCCGCGGCCAGCAGGATCAGGACTGGGAGGAGAAGGCGTCGCAAGGTGCTTGGGGCGTCTGCAGGTCCATGTACCGTACCACCAGGCCCAGGTCGTAATTCCCCTCGGGCAGGGGGATCCGGACCCGGTAGCCCGCACCCGGTGCCTCCGGCATCGCGTCTCCCGCGAGGCTGAACAGGGCTCCCAGGACCAGTTCGCGACTGCCCGCCGGGGTCATCACCTCCAGGCGATCTCCCACCGCGAACTTGTTTTTCACCTCGACCTCCGCCAGTCCGGTGTCGGGGTCAAAACCCAGGATCTCCCCCACGAACAGCTGCCGGGAGGATTCCGAATGTCCCCGGGCGTAATTCTGCGCCGTCCGGTCCCGTGCCCGGGTCAGGAAGCCGTCCGTATAGCCCCGGTTGGCCAGTCCTTCCAGATGATCCAGCAATCGCGGATCGAAGTCTCGTCCCGCCGCCGCATCGTCGATGGCGCGGCGATACACCTGGGTGGTGCGGGCAGCGTAATAGTGGGACTTGGTCCGGCCCTCGATCTTCAGGGCATCCACCCCGATCCGGGCCAGCCGCTGTACATGCTCCACCGCCCGCAGGTCCATGGAATTGAGGATATAGGTGCCGTGTTCATCCTCCTCCACCGGCATGAGCTGTCCGGGCCGTTCCCCTTCCTCCAGCAGGAATGCCTTGTTTGCCAGGGTATGACGTCCTCCGGTTGCCTCCTCGACCGGCTGCAGGTCCCCGGTGGCATCGGTCCGGGCGGGGTGCAGGCGGTAGCGCCACCGACAGGAATTGGTGCAGGCCCCCTGATTGGCATCCCGGTGATTGAAGTAGCCCGACAGCAGGCAGCGCCCGGAATAGGCGATGCACATGGCCCCGTGCACCATCACCTCCAGTTCCATGTCCGGGCAGTCCTGACGGATGCGGCTGATCTCCTCCAGGGACAGCTCCCGGGACAGGATCACCCGAGACAGACCCAGCCCCTGCCAGAAGCGAACCGAGGCCTGGTTCACTGTGTTGGCCTGCACCGACAGGTGCACCGGGATCTCCGGCCAGGTCTCCCGCACCATCAGGATCAGGCCCGGGTCCGACATGATCAGGGCATCCGGCGCCAGGGCCACCACCGGACTCAGGTCCCTGAGGAAGGTCTGCACCTTGGCGGGATGGGCGGCAATGTTGGTGGCCAGGAAAAAGCGTCGGCCCGCGGCGTGAGTGGCCTCGATCCCGGCCTGCAGTTGCTCCAGGGTGGAAAAGTCATTGTTGCGCACCCGCAGGGAGTAGCGGGGCAGGCCGGCGTATACCGCATCGGCACCATAGGCCAGGGCATAGTGCAGGTTTTTCAGGGTGCCGGCGGGGGCGAGGAGTTCGGGGGTCTTCATGGAGAAATGATACTCCAAGGCGATTCAGTCTTCCCGAGTCCCTTGGTGTAGAATCCCAGGATTACACTCTGAAACCCCGAGGAAGGCTTGATGTCCCAGGTGTCCCGCGCGCAGGTTGAAACGGCTCTCAAGGAGATCCAGGATCCCTACATGGACAAGGACCTGATGTCCGCCAAGGCCGTCAAGGATATCCAGGTGGAAGGCGACAAGGTCAGTATCCATCTGACCCTGGGCTATGCCGCCGCCGGCTGGCACGGTGCGCTTACGCAGGCCGTGACGGAACGGGTGGGGCGCATCGAGGGTGTCGGCGCGGTGGCGGTGCAGGTGGAGACCCGCATCGTCTCCCATGCGGTACAGAAAAACCTCAAACCCCTTCAGGGGATCAAGAACATCATCGCCGTGGCCTCCGGCAAGGGTGGGGTGGGCAAGTCCACTACCGCCGCCAACCTGGCCCTGGCCCTGGCGGGCGAGGGGGCCAGCGTGGGCCTCCTGGACGCCGATATCTACGGCCCCAGCCAGCCCCGCATGCTGGGCATTTCCGGCAAGCCGGAGACGCGCGACGGCAAGACTATGGAGCCGATGGAAAACCACGGTATCCAGGCCATGTCCATCGGCTTTCTCATCGACGAGGACACGCCGATGATCTGGCGTGGCCCCATGGTCACCCAGGCCCTGGAGCAGTTGCTGCGGGACACCAACTGGAAGGCGCTGGATTATCTGGTCATCGACCTGCCACCGGGTACCGGCGACACTCAGCTTACCCTGGCCCAGAAGATTCCGGTGAGCGGTGCCGTCATCGTCACCACGCCCCAGGACATTGCCCTGCTGGATGCCCGCAAGGGTCTGAAGATGTTCGAGAAGGTGGACGTGCCGGTGCTGGGCGTGGTGGAGAACATGAGCATCCACATCTGCTCCAATTGCGGTCACGAGGAATACATTTTCGGCCAGGGCGGCGGTGAGCGCATGGCCCGGGACTACGGCGTGGAGTTCCTCGGCGCCCTGCCGCTGGATATCCAGATCCGTGAGCAGGCCGACGGCGGCCGCCCCACCGTGATCGCCCAGCCCGACAGCCGCATCGCCGAGATCTACCGGGAGATCGCCCGCCGCACCGCCGCACGCCTGGCCGCCCAGGCCCGGGACTACAGCGCCAAGTTCCCCAACATCGTCATCCAGTAAAAGGCAGGTCGTTTCATGTCGATCAAATCGGACAAGTGGATCCGCCGCATGGCGGCGCAGGGCATGATCGAACCCTTCGAGCCGGGACAGGTGAGGTATGCCGGGGAGGAGCGCATCATCTCCTACGGCACCTCCAGCTACGGCTATGACGTGCGCTGCGCCGACGAATTCAAGGTGTTCACCAACATCAACTCCACCATCGTGGACCCCAAGTCTTTCGACGAACGCAGTTTCGTGGACGTGAAGTCGGATGTCTGCATCATCCCCCCCAACTCCTTCGCCCTGGCGCGGACGGTGGAGTATTTCCGGATTCCTCGCAATGTGCTGACCATCTGTCTGGGCAAGAGCACCTATGCCCGCTGCGGCATCATTGTGAATGTTACCCCTCTGGAGCCGGAGTGGGAGGGACATGTGACCCTGGAGTTTTCCAATACCACCCCCCTGCCCGCGCGGATCTATGCCAATGAAGGGGTGGCGCAGATGTTGTTCCTGGAGTCCGACGAGGTCTGCGAGACCTCCTACAAGGACCGGGGCGGCAAGTACCAGGGGCAGCGGGGCGTGACGTTGCCCAAGACCTGAGCGGCCCCCGGCCGCGAATGGCGAGGTTGACCGGCGGCACCGGCCAAGACTGATTCCAGGGCATGACAGCGCCCGCCAATTCATGTTTAATGGCGGCTTTCCCGGCGAGCCCACGCCGCGGTTTCGGGCGTCGGGTCGCGGCCCCGACCCCGGGCCGCAAGCCAAGAGGTAGCTTGAAGATGCAGCAACAGACGGCCGACCACCACGCAGACCCCGTGGTGGGCTACAGCCTACACAACCGCCGTTACCTGAACGTCACCAACCGCTGCACCCTGCGCTGCGCCTTTTGCCCCAAGTTCAACAAGACCTGGGCGGTGCAGGGGTACCCCCTGCGGCTGTACCAGGAACCCACGGTGGCGCAGATGCTGGATGCGGTGGGTGATCCGAAGGATCACGAGGCCGTGGTCTTCTGTGGTCTGGGCGAACCCACCCTGCGGCTGGACGCCATCCTGGCCGTGGCCCGGCAGCTCAAGACCCGGGGCGCACCCGCCATCCGCATCAACACCGACGGCCTGGCCAATCTGGTCCACGGTCGGGACGTGACCCCGGAGATGGCCGGCTGCATCGATGCCCTGTCCGTCTCCCTCAATGCCCAGGACGCCTTCACCTACGAGCGGCACTGCCGGCCCAAGCTGCCCGGCGCCTATCCGGCCGTGCTGGATTTCGTCCGTGCCGCCCGCGCCCATGTCCCCCAGGTCACCGTCACCGCCGTCGACGGCCTGCCGGGGGTGGACATCGAGGCCTGTGAAGGCCTTGCCCGGGAACTGGGGGTGGATTTCCGTCGCCGCTTCCTGGACCAGGTGGGCTGACCATGTCCACCCTCACCGACCACGTCAACACCCTGGGCAGCCACCTGCGGGCACGGTATGGCCAGCGGGTGCACAAGCTCACCGTGAGCGCCGGTTTCATCTGCCCGAACATGGACGGCACCAAGGGCCGTGGTGGCTGCAGCTTCTGCAACAACGCCAGTTTCGCCCCCCAGGGGCAGGACGGCGGCGCCGTGCGCCGACAGCTGGCGGAGGGCAGGGACGTGGTGGCCCGGCGCACCGGTGCGCGCCTGCATCTGGCCTATTTTCAGGCCTATACCAACACCTATGCCGAGGTCACCCGCCTCAAGGCCCTCTACGATGCCGCCCTGGAGCAGCCGGGAGTGGTGGGGCTGTCCATCGGTACCCGGCCCGATTGCGTGCCCGACGAGGTGCTGGATCTCTTGGTGTCCTACCAGGAACAGGGCCATACCCTGTGGCTGGAGCTGGGCCTGCAGTCCGCCTTCGACGAGACCCTGGTTCGGGTCAACCGGGGTCACGGCTTTGCCGAATATCAGGACGCCGTCCGGCGTGCCCGCGGCCGGGGCCTGTCCGTCTGCACCCACCTGATCATCGGCCTGCCCGGCGAGACCCCCTGGCATCAGCGGGAAACCCTCTCCCGGGTCTTGAATGAAGGCACCGATGGCCTCAAGCTTCACCCCCTGCATGTGGTCCGGGGTACCCGCCTGTCCCGCCAGTGGCGGGCCGGTGAATACCGGCCCTGGACCCTGAACGAATACGTGAACACGGCGGTGGACATGATCGAGATGACCCCGCCTGAGGTGGTGTTCCATCGCCTGACCGCCACGGCCCGCAAGCCCCTGCTGCTGGCACCGGACTGGTGCGGCAGCAAGTGGACGGTGATCAACGCCATCGAACAGGAGCTGACACGGCGAGGGACCCGGCAGGGTGCGCGTCCCTTACATTCAGACAGTCACCTTCCAGGAACCCAGGAGAGTTGTTGATGAACCCAGATCGTATGGAGCTGGTCTGTCCGGCGGGCGGCTTCCCGGCGCTCCGGGCAGCCGTGGACAACGGCGCCGATGCCGTTTATCTGAGCCTGCGCGGCGAGACCAATGCCCGTAACTTCCCGGGCCTGAATTTTGATCGCAAGGCCCTGCAAAAGGGCATTGCCTATGCCCGGGGCAAGGGCGTGAAGGTCTACATGGCCCTCAATACCTATCCCCAGCCGGATATCTGGGCCGCCGCCACCCAAGCGGTGGATGTGGCCGCCGAGGAGGGCGTAAATGCCGTCATCCTCGCCGACATGGGCCTGCTGCGCTACGCCGCCGATACCCACCAGGACCTCACCCTGCACCTGTCGGTTCAGGGGTCCGCCACCACCGCCGATGCCCTGAACTTCTACCATGAGCGCTACGGCGTGGTACGGGCGGTGCTGCCCCGGGTACTGTCCATGTCCCAGGTGTCCCAGGTGATCGAGCGGGCCAAGCTGGACATCGAGGTGTTCGGCTTCGGCAGCCTCTGCGTAATGGTGGAGGGCCGCTGCATGCTGTCCTCCTATGCCACCGGCGACTCCCCCAATACCAAGGGGGCCTGCTCCCCCGCTCACGCGGTGCGCTGGATCGAGACTGGCCGTGGCCGCGAGGCGCGTCTGAACGGCGTGCTCATCGATACCTTCAAGCCGGGCGAGAGCGCCGGCTATCCGGTCATCTGCAAGGGCCGCTATCAGGTGGGCAACTGCGACGACACCATCTATGCCATTGAGGAACCCACCAGCCTGAGCACCCTGGACATCCTGGCCGATCTGCTCAAGATCGGCGTCAAGGCCATCAAGCTGGAAGGCCGTCAGCGCAGCCCCGCCTATGTGGGCCAGGCCACGCGCGTCATGCGCCAGGCCCTGGATGCCTGTCACGCCAACCCCGATGCCTATACCCCGCGGCCGGAATGGGCCTCCCAGCTCGCCGGCATGTCCGAAGGACGCACCCAGACCCTGGGTGCCTTGCACAGAGCCTGGCAATGAAACTTTCCCTGGGACCCATTCAGTATTACTGGCCCCGCGAGCGGGTCATGGAATTCTACGCCGCCGTCGAACAGTGGCCGGTGGACATCGTCTACCTGGGCGAGACGGTCTGTTCCAAGCGTCGTGAACTGCGCGCCGCCGACTGGCTGGAGGTGGCCGACCGTCTGGCGGCCGCCGGCAAGACCGTGGTCATGTCCACCCTGGCCCTGATGGAGGCGGAATCCGAGCGCCTGGCCCTGGAGCGTCTGGTACAGAACGGGCGCTTCATGATCGAGGCCAACGATGCCACTTCCCTGGGTCTGTCCCAGGGCAAGCCTTTCGTCGCCGGCCCCAACATCAACACCTACAATCCCGGTACCCTGCGCGAGTTGCGCGACATCGGTGCCGTGCGCTGGGTGATGCCCGTGGAGCTGTCCCGGCATATCCTGGAAGGCATGCACAAGGCCCGGCCCGACGGGCTGGAAACCGAGGTACTGGTGTTCGGTCGTCTGCCTCTGGCCTTCTCCGCTCGCTGCTTCACCGCCCGTGCCCGCAACCTGCCCAAGGACAGCTGCGAGCTGGCCTGCCTGGACTATCCGGCGGGCCTGCCCCTGGCGACCCAGGACGGCAGCGGCTTCCTCACCATCAACGGCATCCAGCTGCAGTCCGCCGACCCCAACAACCTCATCGGGGTCATGCCCGAGCTGCGGGCCATGGGGATCGACGTGGTCCGTGTCTCACCGGAACCGGAAGGTACTGAGGCCGTGGCCAGAGCCTTCCGTGGCTGCATCGACGGCAGCCTCACCCCGCGCCAGGCCCTGGACGCCATGAAGCCCCTGTTCCCCCGTTTCTGTGACGGCTACTGGGAAGGTGACGCCGGCATGAACTGGCGGGAGAGTGTATCGGCATGACGGTCCGGCCCTGCCGGGTCTGGACCGAGGGCATCGCGCCGGGGATCGAGCAGGTGGCTCGGGACCATCGCCATCTGGCGGGTTCCGTGGCGGCCGACGAGGCCCGGCTGCGATTCCACCGTTATGAACCCACCGCGAGCCTGGGTCGTCACGAGGCCGTCTGTCACGGGGTGCGCATCGCCTACTGTGACCAGGCGGGTATTCCCGTGGTGCGTCGGCTCACCGGCGGTGGTGCCCTTTATCTGGCCCCGGGCCAGTGCTGCCTGAGTCTGACCCTGCCCCGCCGCTGGCTGGGGGAGGGCGATACCCTGACGGCGCTGATGGCCCGGCTCAACCGGGCCCTGGTGCGCGCCCTGGCGGACCTGGGCATTCCCGCCCATACCACCTTTCCCAATGACCTGGAAGTGTCCGGGCGCAAGCTGGGGGCGGGTTTTCTGGCCATTGAGGCCGAGGCCATCCTCTACCAGGCTGTGATCCTGGAAACCCTGGATACGGAAGTCCTGCTCAAGGTGTTGCGGGCGCCCCGGGAAAAGCTCAGCGCCCAGGGCATTCTCAGTGCCCGCAATCGTTTCATCACCCTGGGGGAACTGCCGGTCACGGATCCGGACATGGAAGCCCTGAAGGCGGCCGCCGCCCGCTCCCTGCTCGGGGAACTGGCACTGACGGCCATCGAGGGCGTGCCGGACCTGGTGCAGGAACAGGCGCAGGGATCATGGCCGCCGCCATCCGTGGACCCCGCTCTGGATGAGGACTGGTCGGCAACGGCGGATGAAAGCTGGCAGGCCTTCCTGCCTACGCCCGGGGGGATCCTGCAGTTGCGCCTGGTGCCGGACGACACCGGCCGGATGATCCGGGCGGCCCAATTCTCCGGCGCGGTGCATGTGGCGCCGCCCGATCTGTTTCTCTCCCTGGCCGAGACCCTGGCCGGTGCGCCCATGGCAGCGGCTGAAGTGCGCATGATCCGCCGTCTGCGGGCCGAGGACGTCCAGCTCCCGGGATTCGGTCCCGATGAATTGTGCCGGCTGCTGCGTCTGGCCCTGGGGCGGCGTGCCGAACAGGGGCTGGGTCTGAGTGCGGGGCAGGCCAACCGCCTCATGGTGCATCGGCCCGGCGGCGTGGAAGAGGTGAAGGATATCCTTGGCCGGGCCTCGGTCCTGCTGGTACCTTACTGTGCCAAACCTGCCTGGTGCGACTGGCGCCACGAGGACGCCTGTCCCGAGTGTGGCGGTTGCGATGTGGGGGAGGCCTATCGTCTGGCCCGGGAGCGGGGCATGAAGGTGGTGACCATCACCCGCTACGAGCATCTGTGCCAGGTGCTGGAGCGGATGCAGGCGGAGGGTGAGTCGGCCTATGTAGGGATGTGCTGTCGGGATTTTTATCAGAAGCGTATCCACGCCTTTCGTGCCGCCGGCATCCCGGCGGTACTCATGGACATCACCGGCGCCAACTGCTACGACCTGAACCAGGAAGAGGCCGCCTACGCCGGCGAGTTCACTGCCGAGGCGGCGCTGGACATGGGGCTGGTGGAGAAGGTGATGGTGTGGGTGCCGAAGAAACCGGCGGATTGATGCCGTTGTTTCCGTCGCTCTCCCTCCCCCTCAATCCTTTTCGCCCGGCCCTTCTGCAGGCAGGAACAGGGCCACCAGATCGTTCAGGAATTGCCGCCCGGTTGCGGTTGCCACCAAACGTGCCGGGTCATCTTCCAGCAGTCCCCGGGCCACCGCCTCCGACCTTGCCGGTTCCAGGGCCTCCAGCCCCAAGCCCGTATGGCGGGTGAACAGGGTTGACGGCACGCCCTCCACCAGTCGCAGGCCATTGAGCATGAACTCGAATGCCGTCTCCTGCGGACCCAGTATCCGCTCGCCGTTCAGCGCCCGCCCGGCCCGTGCCCCCGCCATGAAGGCTGCGGGCTGGCGGTGACGCCATCGACGCAGGATGCGTCCCTCCGCCGGTAGCGTGAGCTTGCCGTGGGCCCCGGCGCCGATGCCCAGATAATCCCCGAACCGCCAATAGTTGAGATTGTGTCGGCACTGTCGCCCATTCCCGGCATAGGCTGAGACCTCGTAGTGCACAAACCCCCGGGATGCCAGGCGGGCCTGACCTTCGGTCATCATGGCCCACTGGGTGTCCTCGTCGGGCAGGGCGGGGGGCGCGGCGGCAAAGGCCGTGTTGGGCTCCAGGGTCAGTTCATACCAGCTCAGATGTTCCGGCCCCAGATCCAGGGCCGTGTCCAGGTCGGCCATGGCCTGGGCCACCGTCTGGCCGGGTAGGCCGAACATCAGGTCCAGGTTCAGATTCTCGAATCCCGCCGCCCGTGCCGTCGCCACCGCCGCTCGGGCCTCCCGTCCCGTGTGGATGCGGCCCAGAGCCCCGAGCAGGGCATCGTCAAAGCTCTGGATACCCATGGACAGGCGGTTCACCCCCGCCGCCCGGTAGCCCTCAAACCGGGCCTGCTCCACGGTGCCGGGGTTGGCTTCCAGGGTGATCTCCGCATAGGGACGGCAGATGAGGCGGGCACGGATCGCCGACAGCAGGTGTTCGACGGCCTCGGGACTCAGCAGGCTGGGGGTGCCGCCGCCGATGAAGATGCTGTCGATGCACCGTCCCCAGACCATGGGCAGTTCCGTCTCCAGGTCCGTGATCAGGGCCTCCACATAGGCCTGTTCGGGAATCTTGTCGGCGGCATGGGAGTTGAAGTCGCAGTAGGGGCACTTGCGCACACACCAGGGGATGTGCACATACAGGGTCAGAGGGGGGGGAGGCTGGGCAGAGAGCATGGGATTCCATCTTGCGGCGGCAAGGTTCGGTCTCAAGTGTGCCGCACCCGGTTACCTTTTGTAATCCTCCAGGGAAATGCTGAGCAGGCCCCTCGCCGTCATTCCCGCGAAGGTGGGCGTTTCGGCAAGTTCCCCATTGTCACTCCCGCGAAGACGGGCGTCTCGGCAAGTTTTCCACCGTCACTCCCGCGAAGGTGGGAGTCCATGGTTTACGGTCTGCGAATGGATTCCCGCTGGCGCGGGAATGACGGGTTCGGATCATCCCTAAAGTCTCACCCATGCCTGCCGATAAACCCATCAGGCCCATAGTATCCGGCACAGGTGGTCCATGATCCCGCCCGTCTCCACTCCCGTCCTTCAGCCCACCACCCGATCTGCCGCGCCGGTGCCGGCCGTGCCGGACGGGGAGGCCGCAGGTGTCCTGGCCGACAAGGAAACCCGGCTCAACGAACATCAGGACTATCGCATCATTCGGCAGGTTCTGTTGCGGGATCAGCCGAAGCTCGAAGCCGGGGCCGGTGCTTCCCCGGAGGCCTCATCTTCTTCCTCCGAGCCGGCATCTCCCTCCGGGTCACCCGCGTCCGGGGCGGCCCCCGACCGTGGTGTGGAACTCCAGTGGCAGCAACTGGGCGTCTCCCGGCTGGACGTGAACATCCGGGGCACAGAGACCGGCGAGGCGGTGCGCATCCGCTTTGAATCCGTGCGCATGGAGCGTCTGCAGATCAGTCTGGGCGGGGCGCCGCAGCAGGCCGATCCCTTGGTGCTGGACCTGGGCGGCGAGGGCATCACCACCACCGGGGTGGATCGCGGTGCGCGCTTCGACATCACCGGCGACGGGCGGCAGGAGCAGGTCAGCTTCGTCGCCGGCAACAGCTGGTTCCTGGCCCTGGACCGCAACGACAACGGTGTCATTGATGATGGCCGGGAACTGTTCGGGGATCAGCACGGTGCCGCCCACGGCTTCGAGGAGCTGGCCAAGTTCGATGATAACGGCGACGGCGTGATCAACGCCCAGGACAGCGTGTTCGAGCGTCTGCGCCTGTTCCAGATGGGTGCGGACGGCAGCCAGCGGCTCAAGACCCTGGAGGAGGCGGGCGTGGCCGCCATTCACCTGGGCTATGATCAGACCGCCCGGGCGCTGAATGCCTATGACGTGGTGGCCCAGCAGGGGCAGTTTGAGCGGACCGACGGCAGCAGGGGCGAGGCCTCCGACGTGCTGTTGGGCTATCGTGACTTGACCGCCTGAGAGAAACACTGAACAAGACGCCCCCGCCGCTCCTTGCAGAGGCGGGCGTCCCGGAAGTCCCCCACCGTCACCTCCCGCGAAAGCGGGAGTCCATGGTTTACGGTCTGCGAATGGATTCCCGCTTTCGCGGGA